>DAMDPH010000020.1:0-34135 GCA_032082785.1 Sphingobium sp.
GAGAGGATGCGGCGGGGAATGGAGGGGCAGGGCGTCGCCGCCCAGGCGCTGCTGCTGCCCGAAGTGGTGGAACTGGACGAACCCGCCTGCGACCGGCTGGAGGCGCGGATCGAGGAGCTGCGCGCCTTCGGCCTGGAGCTGGAACGGTTCGGCCCGTCGGCCATGCTGGTGCGAGCGATGCCGGCGATGCTGGGGCAGGGCGACGCGCAGGGGCTGGTGACCGACCTTGCCGACGATCTGGCCGCTTATGACAGCGCCCTGTCGCTCAAGGAGCGGCTGGATCTGGTGGCGGCGACCATGGCCTGCCACGGATCGGTCCGCGCCGGCCGCGTGCTGAGCGTCGCCGAAATGAACGCGCTGCTCCGCGAAATGGAAATCACCCCCCGCAGCGGCCAATGCAACCACGGCCGCCCGACCTGGGTGAAGCTGGGCCATGGCGATATCGAGAAATTGTTCGGGCGGAAGTAGGGAGGGGTTGGATCGTCTCTCGCAATGGCATTTCACGAGTGAGGCAAGCGCGAAAGGTTATATCCGCCAACGTCTATTTGCTACCGCTTAGCTCTGTATAAGATAGAGCTTTGCTGGGGCGAAAAGTTCGCTGGCTCGACCGTCGAGACGGGACGCCGGGACCGAATGCGGGGGGAAACGGGGCCTTGCCCCATATCACCCCGCGTCGGCCGATGTTAACGGCCACTCGCCATGTTGGCGGTGCAGATCACCATCTTGTCCAGCGAAGGTCCGATCACGTTCCTTCTACCGGGCGAGATTTTTATTGGCTGCCCCGCAATGCGCTCGCCTCGGTCGTTAAGACCTCGGCCTATCACGCCCTGATCGAGCCATCGCAGTTAGATATCAGAAGCGCAGCCTGAATCCGACATTGGCACTCTGCCCGTTGCTTTCCGCACCAAATTCGCTGTTGGCTCCAAAAAACAGGGTCGCGGTGGGCGAGACCTTGAGATTGGCACCCGCACCGACGGTGGCTAATGTCTTGCTGCGACCGACGCCCTCTACCGTCAGGCCGTCGGCCACGCCCTCATAGGCACCGGTGGCGAAAGTGCGGCTTCCGCTCAGAAGGTGCAGCACGCCAGCCGAGAGCCAGGGGCTGATCTGCGCCTGGGGCGATGCTCTCAGCGCCAGTTCGCCGCGCAGGAAGCTTGCCTTCGTCCGCCGCGCGTCGACGTCCAGCGCCCATACCGCATCGCCTGTCTCGCTCGCGCTGCCGCGGCGCGAGGAGATATGCGTCACGCCGACCTGCGGGGCCAGCGTCCAGTCCTTGCTTACGGCAAAGGCATGACCGAGCGACAGGTCGGCGGTCCAGCTGCGCAGGCGATAATGGCTATCGACCTTGCTGCCGCCAAAGAGGCTGCGTTCGGTATCCGCCTTGCTGCCATCATAGCTGAGCGATGCGGCGATCTGGAAACCGCCGGCCGTGCCCCGCGCCATCACGCCAGCGAGCATGCCGTTCGCATCTGTACGGGCCTGAAGCCCCGCAATTTGCTGCCGCGCATCGACATAGCCGACAAACGCCCCGATCGACGCGCTTTGCGTGCCGAAACCGATACCCGCCAGTGCGCCATAGGTGGAGATATTGGCTCGCGAGGTGCCCAGCGCGACGTTCCCTGGCAGACCTCGCCAGCCACCCAGCGCCTGACCGAAGGTGAACAGTCCGGGTTCTTCGCCCTGCATGCTGGTCGAAGCGGTGCGCAGGGCGGAGGCGATGACAAGGCCATTCTCGATCCCGATCTGCGACGCGGAAGCGTAGCTTTCCGCGTTCAGCCGCCCGACCACGATCTGGTTGACCGTACCATCTTTCAGCAGCAGCGACGGCGCGGCCGCCAGCATGCCGTTTGTGGCGGTTCCGGCGATCAGCAGGCTGTTCAGATAATCGACGGTCTGTATGACCTGCCCGCTGGCGCCGCTCCCAAGCACGAACTGGCCGAGAAGGTCGATGCTGCGGTCGCCCTGACGAACGAAGCCGACAACAGCCGCTGCCTTGTCGATGCTGTCGAACCGGCCGACGATGCCGTTGGTGGTGGTGATGAGCGCATAATTCACTCCTGGCGTAAGCGGGCGATTGCCGGTGATCTTGAGCGTAGCCCCTGACGCGATGGTGAGCCCGCCGTTGATGACAAGGGCGTCGCTGACGGTCGACGTCATTTCAAACAAAGTGGTGGAGCTGCCGGCCAGAGCGACATTGCCGTTGACCGTCATCGTACCGGGCGAGGAGCCGGGGGAGAGGGTGCCTTGCACCGTGACATCGCCGTTGACCATGCCTGCGCTGCCAAAGGTCGCGCCTTGGTTTACAAGGATGGACGGCACGTCCAGCACCGACCCCGTGCGCCCGATGAAGCGGCCGCCTGCAACGGTCAGTTCGCCCGTAGTGAAGTCGCCGGACAGGGCCAGCGTGCCGCTATCCTGCCGGGCACGCTCAAACCCTGTGAAGGCGGCGAGGCGCAGTTCCTGCGGCGCGGCATCGGTTCCGTTGGGCGTCAGGATCAGCAGATCGTCGCCACTATTGGCCATGACCGGCCCCGCCACGGAGGAATTTGCTCCAACGGTGAAGCTGTTGCTGCCGCCATCCAGCATAACCGGCCCGGCGATGCTGCCCAGGTTGACGACGCTGTTCGAACCGCCGGCAAAGCGCAGTCCGCCGACGATCGTCCCTTCATTAGTGAGCCTGTTCGTGCCTTCGGCAAAGACGATGCTGGTGTCGCTGGCGGTTTCCAGCCTCTGTCCGGCACCCAGTGTCAGCTGTGCGTCTTGGAGGATCAGGCTGTCGAGGCTGAGCGGGCCATCGGTCATGATCGTGCCGACGCCGGTGATCGATTGAGCTTCGAAGCTCACAAATGGTTCGAAAATCGCCTCATTCAGCAAGCCGCCGCCCGTAATGTCGATGATCAGCGCATCGGTCCCCGCGCCACCATCGACCTGTCCGACCTGGATCGCACGCAGGCCACGAGTGAACCTGTCGTCGCCGGCACCCAGAGCGACACTGCCATCAATGATGCCGTAATTCGCCATCTGATCGTCGCGCGTGCCAAGGTCGATCGAACCGGAAATCACGCCGCTGGCAAGGTTCGTGACGGTGTCGGTCGAGTCGAAGGTCTGGATCGCGCCGGCCATAAATTGATCGGGCGTGCCGTTCGTCAAGGTCGTAGGCAGGATACCGCCGGCAAGCCCCCGGATCGTTCCCGCATTGACCAGTGTAATCTGGTTCGCTGTACCGAAGAAGGCGGTAGATCCGACAGTGTCCAGCCCGGCCGCCAGCGGCTGTTCCGGGTCAGCCGTGCGTGTTGCCCCGATGGCCGAGATCAGCCCGTCAGCCTCGTTTGTAACCATGATGCTGGACAGGCCGCTGCTGCTCCCCGCGATATAGAGCGCGGTGACGGATTTCAAGCTTACGGGCACCGGGGGATACCAGGGAAAGGGTGGTTCACTGGCAGGACTGTAGCGCGCACCGCCATCGGCGCTCAGCATGCCGCTGTTGGTGAAGGTGATTGTCATCGTGGGGCTGCCCTCCACCGGCTCTGACCCCGACTCGAGACCATAGCGCCGGTCATCAGCGGAGCGCGCGGAACTCCTGATCGAAACAGCCGACACCCCCAGGGCATCCGCGCCGATCCGCCCACTATTGGCGATCGCGACCGATTGGCTGCCAAGGCTGTCCCCTTTGAGCGCCAGGCTATTTATCTGCCCGCTGTTCGCGAGCGCGGTTGTGGCCGACTGGGATTCCAGAAAGGCCGACCCATCGATGGTGCCGCTATTGGCGAAAGAGAAGCTTTCCTGATCGATGTCGCCATAATAGCCTTGCGTGCTGTCGCCAGTCCTGTGCGCTGACTGAGCCAGTTTTAGGGCGTCGGAATAGCGAGACGAGTTGATGGCACCGCTATTGGTGAAGGTCAGCGCCTTCGCTCCGACAGTAGCGCTGAGCCCTTGGGCCAAGGTGCCGCTATTGCCGATGGTCACCTGGTCGCTGTTGAGATCGGGGTCGCCATAAGAATAGGTTTGTCCAAGCATTAGCACGACCGAGGTTGGGGTAGCCCTGCTGCTGATGCTGCCGTCATTGCTGAAACTAAACTCTTTCGCGTGTAACGAAACCGTCATGCCGCCATCGACCGTTCCGCTGTTAGCCACCGACGCCTGACCGATGATTTGGGTGTCACTGGCGTTGGAAATTTCGATGCCCGGAACGTAATAGTAGAAGGGGGTATTAGGTTCAGGGGCGGAACGGAACGTGCCGCTATTCTTGAAGGCAAAAGTGTCCGTGCTGCTGGCGAAAAGCTGCAGCGTCCCCGAACCATTAAGAGCCGGGGCGATCGTGCCTTCATTCTCAAAGCGGGCGACAAAGCCGCTGATAGCGCCAGTCGTGCCGCGATTGACGAAGGTTAGGGTGGAGCCGGCTCCGATCAGGTTGGTCGGGTCGCTTGAGGATCCCAGCGTCAGCGCTTTTTCGTTAGAGGCTGAGCTGGCGTCGATATCCGCCAGATTGATGATGGTCCCGTCCCCGACCAGCGTGAGAGGCTGGTTGCTTGATGTCTCGGAGGTCAGGGTTATCACTGTCTCGCTGCCGAAGGCGCCGACGCCGTGCCGCTCGAAGCTGTCGGGGAGCGCCGGGAGCGCGCCCAGGTCAACGGTTCTGCTCATGTCATAGGCACGAAGGAAGCTGTCCATGCCGCTCCCGGCGTCGATGGTGCCCAGCACGCCCAGCATATCCTTGGTCGCGACGAAAATGTCGTTGCCACTCCCGAACAGCAGGTTGCCGGCCAATGTGCCACCTCTGTCCACATAGGCGCCGTCGCCATAGCTGGTGCCGCCATAGGGTGAATAGGCGAAATTGACGTTGCCGTTAATGGTGCCACTGTTGCTGACGGCGCCTCCATGGGACAGGGCGATGGCGTCGAACCCGTCACCGCCGGCGATCACACCGCCTGCCTGGTTAGCTATTGTAGGCGAGGAATAGCCGAGGATTGCCTGCGCCGCTTCGCTCTGGATCGTGCCGCTGTTGATGATCGTGTTGGAGTCTGCGACGGCGATGCCACTTGTGCTGATGGTGCCGCTGTTGATCAGATCATCAACGCCGGAGATGCCAATTGCAGAAGCTCCGTCCGCTATCTGGCTGATCGTTCCACTATTAACGACCTTGAGTGCGCCAGAAATAGCCACGCCACCGTCGAGCAGAATTTCGCCGTTATTTACGACCTCCAGCCCGCCGCTGATCGCTGCCGAGCGGCTGTTGTTGCTATTGACCGTCCGGTGGAGGGTGATGCTGCCTTCATTGGTGAAGCGGTCCAGCCAGTCCAGCAGAACCGCATCGCTGGAACCATAGCCATAGCCGTAGCCAAACCCGTCGAAGCTTGCGTTGAGCGCGCCCCGGCTGACGATGGTGGTGCCGGTGTAGGCAGAGCTGGAGTTAAAGTCTCCAGGGAAGTCCAAGCCATAGACCGAAGCGTTGATAAGGCTCCTGTTTTGGCTCGAGATGGACAGCGTCAAATCCGCACTGCCCTTGCCATAGAGGGTGAGTTGGGCGCCGTCCGAGCTACCGCTGATGTTGGCGGTCTTGCCGGCTGCGATATCGAGTCCGACGAATTCGAAATTGCTGTAGTTGCCCAGTGTGAAGGTGGCGTCCTCGTCAAGGCGGGCCAGCAACTGGTCATGGCCTTCACCGCCGTCCAACATGCCGCTGACGCCAGTCAGGAAACCTTTCGCTTCCATCAGACCGGCCATTATATAGCTGTCGTCTCCCGCGCCCAGACGAACGTCCCCCACTACGCTGCCGCCCTGTTGCGCCACGAAGCGATCGGCGCTTTTAGCAGCGGTCAGGTCTACATGGCCGATGATCGATCCGGCGTTGGTGATCCTGGTTGTGCCGTAATCATAGCTGTCGAAAAAGCTGTCCGGCAGCAGGGCAATAGCGACGGTGTCGCCCCTGATGACGCCGCCCGCCTCATTTTCTACCATGCGGTTGCTGGCGTAGCCATTGACGAAAAGAACTGCCGCCGCGCCGGTCGTGCTGATCGTGCCGCTGTTGGTGAGCTTGGTGTTTGACCAAGGGGTGAGCAACACGCCAGCGCCGCCTGTTGCCTCTACGCTGTTCTTGTTGACGAAGACGATCCGATCAATGGTGACGGCCGCCTCCGTCGGGCTCGACAGGTTGGCCTTTATCGTACCTTCGTTAATCAGATTGTCGTCAACGGTATCTCCCCGACCGGCAGCTCTGATGCTCCGACCTTGTGTCTCGATCTGTCCCTGATTGAGCAACGTACCCGTTCCTGAAAGGGAGATTAGCGAGCTTCCCTTGAAGGCGGAACTGAGCGTCAGCAGGGCATCGTCTGCCAGACCGATGTTAAGCCGGGAAAAGGTGGTCGGCAGAACGGGCGCGCCTCCCCAAATTATGTCCGTGCTGACGGCCAAGCTGATGGCGTTAACGCCGGTGCCGCCATCGATCTCCCCGTTGATGCCGATTACCAGATCACCATTGTCGCCGATCGCCGCCACGATCAGATCGTCGCCGTCACCGAGAAGAATGTTGCCGTTAATCATGCCCTTCGTGCTGTCGATGACGCTGTAGGCCCGCGCGATGATATTGCCGTAAATGGTGCCGCTGTTCACCAGCGAAAGGCTCTTCCCTGCGTCGATTGAAAAACCCGCACCACTATTGGTAATGATACCGCTGTTGGTGAGGGACAGATTTTCCTGTTGATTGACAATCGTTACCGCGCTGGCAGAGGTGATCGTCCCGCTGTTTGTAAGGGAACTATTGACCCAGGATCCATATAAAAGATCCTTGCGTGCCGTATATATGATGGCTGCTTCGTTGCGGCCGTCGATCAGACCGGCATTGTCGATCGCGCTGACGCCGGCAGCGATGCCGTGAATTGTGCCACTCGCTTTATTGTCGATATAGGAATAATAGACCTCTTCGCCGACCGGGCCGCGGATGGCGGGACCAGATGTTGCGGTAATCAGCCCGTTATTTTCGACCGCTGCATAGAGCGGCCCTAGATAATTGCTGCCTGACCGTGCGAGGAGGATCCCCGCGTCGCCGCTGATTTTGCCCTGCTCACCGATGACAATAGTTGGCCTGGCCGTTGGGAAGTAGTAAGGATATTGATAAGGATGTAGCGCGCGTGCGCCTGCGTTGGGATCGAGGAGCAGTTCACGCGTCCCGTTCTGCACGAGAAGTCCCGTCGCTCCCGTCGCGCTGATGGTGCCGTCGATCCGTAGATTGGCGCGCTCGCTGTCCAGGCGCACGGCGGTGACGCCGGCCCCCGTCACAGTTGCCCCTTCAGCGATGATGACCGGGGTATCTGACGCGACAGTGAAGGGACTATTCTCGCCCGTGCAGGTGACAACATCCTCGCTTGTCGTGCACTCTGCCTGCGCAGGAGACGTTGCGGCCAGAGCAGCGATCACGCTGACGCTACCGAGCAGCGCCCATTTGGACGCGCAGTTCTTCAAATGCATCTGATACCCCTAAAAACCCCATGGCAGGGTTACACAGGAGAGATTGAATCTGGCAAGATTTAGTTTGGAGGCAGTTTGGGCTTTAGGGGTATAGACTAGTGCCTGCGATGAACAGGAAGACGGCGGCGGCCTATTTTTGGTATCGTAACTTATGGAAATCAGATCGAAACGTGTCTATCCTCATACGAACTGAACTCCAACGCGCTCCGTTTAAAAATTGAATGCGGGTCGGTTCTGCTTGCACCAGCTCTTGGCCTCGCCAATGTCCAGAACCTGGGCGGTGCAGCTGAATATCGGGCGCAGGGCGCCGCCATTTTTGCCGATTTCGTACAGGGCGCCGGTCGCTGCGACGGCTATCAAGGCGGCGATAAGACCATATTCGATCGTTGAGACACCCTGTTCATTAAAGGCCAGGCCTGTTTCTGTCTGCGCTGCATCTCTTGGCACGGGGCCAGCTCCCTTCGACGATTTTCATTATCTCGTTATCGTCGTTCGGGATCTAGCATTGCAAATGTTGCGATCCTGCTAAGGTCATGATGAGGCGGTTGACGCGGTAGCCCAATTCTTTGTTTTAATTGAGGTTATTTGTCGTGTCGCGCGGCTGTCGGCTACGGAAGCAGGTGTTCGCCCGTGCGCCGCGCTCCCATAGGCGGGCGGCAAGTCCTTCCTACAGGCTGTTCATGCCTTCGCGCTAACGTTCCGATTTAACCTACTGAAATGAAAAGGATTTGTCCCTTCAATAGTGTTGGAAAAAACGCTTACACCTGTCTCACCCCTGTAGCAGTTAAGCGCGTCCGCGGCCGCCGTTCAGGTGGGGCGGGTGCGCCAGAGGGCTATGGGGATCATGGTCAGCACCGGATCGTCCTGCTGGTTGAACAGCGTCACCCGGTTGCGGACGATGCCCATTTCGGGGCGGCTGCGGGATGCCTTCAGCTCGATCACTTCGCTGATCCCGCGCAGCGTGTCGCCGGGGCGGACGGGGCGGAGCCAGCGCAGTTCGTCGACACCCATCGCGCCCAGGCTCGCCGCCTGCCGGCCGGGCTGCTTCTGCATTTCGGCGACGAACATCTTCATGAACAGCGCGGTGGTATGCCATCCGCTGGCCGAGAGGCTGCCGAAATGGGTGAGCGCGGCGGCGTCGTCCGACAGGTGAAAGGGCTGGGCGTCATATTGGCCGGCAAAGTCGACAATCTCGTCGCGGCCGACGGTGTAGGGGCCGAAAGCGATGCTGTCGCCGACCGCTATATCTTCGAAATAGATGATGTCTTCGGCCATGGCGCGCCTCTCCCTGATGTGGAGCGGGAAGCTAGGCGCGCCTTCCGTTTACGTCAACTGCTGGAGGGTCGGGTGGCACAGGCCCCTCAGTTCGGCATGAACCAAGCCGCTCCGCCTCGAACCGACCTCAGCGCTTGAGCAGGCCGTCAAGTGCGGCAGGATCGCCATCGCTCGGGCGCGGGGTGATGCCGATCAGCCGGGCGAGCAGCGGATAGACATCGACATTGGCAAAACCGGCAGGCGGCATCGCGCCGGGGGCGAAGGCCGGGCCGTTGACGATGAAGAGCGCCTGCATTTCGGGCGCGCGATCGTCCCAGCCATGATTGCCGCCGCTCATCGGCCGGGTCGGCGCGGTGGGCTGAATTTCCCAGCCGGTTTCGCCAAGGCAGAAATAGGGCGGGATGCGCTTGTGCGTGCCATAGTGGAAGCGGGCCGGGATCTCGCTTTTGCGCCAGCATTGCATATGGGCATGCGGCTTGAGCAAGGCGGCTTCCAGTGCCGCCTCGCGACCGGGCTGCGCGGCGAGGCTGGCATAGGGACCGCTTTCCACCACGCGATAATCGGCCGGGCTGGCGACCGTGTCGAGCGCCACCACCCGGTCGGACGAGCGGGCCGCCATGCCATGGTCGGCGACGATGACCAGATTGGCCGGCTGGCCCATGGCTTTGAGCCCCGCCAGCAGATCGCCGATATGGCGGTCCACTTCGGCCAGCGCCTGCGTCGTTGCGGGCGCGTCGGGGCCGTTCACATGGCCCGCCGTATCGACAATGTCGAAATAAAGGGTGACGAGGCGCGGGCGGATGGCGGCCGGGCGGCGCAGCACGTCCAGCACCATGTTGACGCGCTGCGTCCCGCTGATCTGCTGATTGAACTGCGCCCAGTCGCTGGGCCGGGTGCCGCCGTCGATGGCGTGCGGCCATTGCTGCGCCTGCGTGCCGCCCCAGGGAACGTTGGAGCCGGGCCAGAACATGGTCGCGGTGCGCACGCCCGCCTGTTCCGCCGTCACCCAGATCGGTTCGGCATCATTCCACCAGTAAGGATCGTCGCTCGCCATGGTGAATTTCTCGCCGGGGCGCGCGGCGTCTTCCATCGCATTGGCGACGATGCCGTTGCGGTCCGGCCGGTCGCCGGTGACGATGGCCCAGTGATTGGGGAAGGTCTTGGTCGGGAAGGATGGCCGCATCGGCGCTTCGATCCCCGCTGCCGCCAGTGCCGCCAGATGCGGCGTGACGCCGCGCTTCAGATAGTCGGACCGGAAACCGTCGATCGACACCAATAGGGTGACGGGTGCGCGCGTTTCGGCCTGGGCGCTGCTCGCGGGACGATCGATCGTGCCGGTGCAGGCTCCCAGCGCAAGGGCGAGGGCAGGGGCTAGGATGCGGAATAACATGGCGACTCTATGGTTGAGCGGGGTGAAGGCGCCCGCTTAGCAGCATCGCTGTGACGGGAAAATGACGCAGGCGATCAATCCAGATGCTGGCGCAGCGCGGCGATCCAGGCGCGGCGCTTCGCCTCGCGCGACAGGCTGGCATAGGCGCCGCTGGAGGAAGGGAGGTCGACCAGCGCCAGGTCCGGCCGGTCCGCCAATTGCCGCCGGCCATGCAGCGCGGCGGTCTTGCCGTTGAAGGCCACGGCGCCCAAGGCGGGCAGGCGCGCGACGAATCCGCCGAGGTCGCGCAGTTCCGCACCGCGGATGGCGCCGTCGAGGCTGCCCGGCCGATCGGCGCTTTCAATCACATCCCACAGGCCCACCCCCCGCGCGCGCAGCGCCTTGAGCCGGGCGGCATAAGGCTGGCCGCGCAGATCCTGCTCCAGCACATCGCCCATCAGCTGCCAGAAGCCATTGCCGCGATGGGCATAATATTCGCCCTGCCGGATGGAGGCGTCACCCGGCAGGCTGCCGAGGATCAGCAGCCGCGTGGCATCGTCGACGCTGGGCGGAAAGGCGGCCTTGCGCTGCATGGGCTGCCCGACCATGACGCGAGCAGCGGCGTCAGACGTTGAAGCGGAACAGCATGATATCGCCGTCCTGCGTTACATATTCCTTGCCTTCGGACCGCCACTTGCCGGCTTCCTTGGCACCGGTCTCGCCATTATATTGGACATAGTCGGCATAGGCCATGGTTTCGGCGCGGATGAAGCCCTTCTCGAAATCGGTGTGGATCGCGCCGGCGGCCTGCGGCGCGCGTGATCCCTTGGCGACGGTCCAGGCGCGGGCTTCCTTGGGGCCGACGGTAAAGAAGGTGATGAGGCCGAGCAGTTCGTAGCCCGCGCGGATGATCCGCGCGAGGCCGGCTTCCTCGAGGCCCAGCGCCTCCAGATATTCGCCGCGCTCCTCGACCGGCATGGTGATCAGCTCGGCTTCGATGGCGGCCGACACGATGACCGCCTTGGCCCCTTCGGCCGCGGCCTTTTCGAACACGCGGGCGGAATGGTCATTGCCTTCGGCCGCGGCCGATTCCTCGACATTGCAGACATAGAGGACCGGCTTGGCGGTCAGCAGCTGCGCCTGGCGGAAGATGCGGGCTTCCTCGTCATCCTTGGGGGCGGTGAGGCGGGCCGGCTTGCCGTCGCGCAGCAGGTCGAGCGCCTGGCTCAGCACCGATGCGGCGGCCTTGGCCTCCTTGTCGCCCTGCGCGGCCTTCTTGGCGAAATTGGGAACGCGCTTTTCCAGGCTTTCCAGATCGGCGAGCATCAATTCGGTCTCGACCGTCTCGGCGTCGGCGATGGGATCGACCTTGCCCTCGACATGGGTGATGTCGTCATCCTCGAAGCAGCGCAGCACATGGACGATGGCGTCCACCTCGCGAATATTGGCGAGGAACTGGTTGCCAAGCCCTTCGCCCTTGGACGCGCCGCGCACCAGCCCGGCAATGTCGACGAAGGCAAGCTGCGTCTCGATGATCTTGGCGCTGCCGCCGATCTTCGCGATGGTGTCCAGGCGCGGATCGGGCACCGCCACCTGACCGACATTCGGCTCGATCGTGCAGAAGGGATAGTTGGCCGCCTGTGCCGCCTGCGTTTCGGTCAGCGCGTTGAACAGGGTGGACTTGCCCACATTGGGGAGGCCGACGATACCGCAACGAAAACCCATCTTACTGCCTTCATGTCTGGATGCTGGCCGCGCCGATAGCGTGTTAGGCCCGACTTGGCCAGCCTGCGCTCAGTGTCGGAAGAAGAGGCTGACAGATGCGACATGATTGACGCGGCGATTGCCGCCGCTCTGGTTGATCAGCTGATTGAGATAGCCGACCTCCACCGTGGAGCCGCCGCCCAGCCCCAGTTCCGCGCCCACAAAGCTGCGCAACTGGTCGAACCCGTCGCGCGCGCCCCAGTCGGTATCGTTGAGCGCCAGAAAGCCCTCTGCATAGACGAGCGCGTTGACGGCGTCGCTCCCGGCCTTGAGCGGCTTTTCGTAGCGGAGCATTTCGCGCAGCCGCCAGCCCATATCCTCGCCATCCGACAGCCAGCGCTGCTCCAGCCGGGTGCGGGACGATAGTTCGCCGCCCCAGGGCTGGCCCAGCGTCCAGTTAAGCTGCTGGAAACTGCGTTCTTCATTGCGATCCTTGCCGCCCTCGACCGGCAGGATGATATGGGCATAGCCCTGATAGAGGGTGACGGAAGGGCTGAGCTTCCACCCCAGCGCACCGCGCAACAGCGTCTGGTCGACCCGCGACACGCCATCGCCGATGCGCGGCTGAAGCTCGGCGAAATAGACCAGATCGTCCTTCACCGACCCCATCGCCGTCAGATTGACCCAAAGCTGCTCATCCTCGCTGGTGCGGGCCGCCGCCGGCGCGGTGAAGGCCAGCAGCGCGGCGGTGAGGAGGGCGGGCAGGGCAGGGCGCGGGAACAGGCGGGGCATCATCTTCCTCAGGGCAGTTGGAATGCGTGCCCGCCCCTAATGCTCGCCTGTTTCCAGTCTGTTGCTCTGCCGCGAGGGATGATGTCCGCGCCTGATCCGCTCAGGGGTTCAGGTGATGACGCTGGGCTTGTCCATGCCGGTGAAGCCGACAATGTCGGCAATCTCCTGCGCCGCCGCCACCAGCGGGGCGAGCGCCGCCCCGGTCTCCTGCCCAAGGTCGCCGCCGGTATCGACATAGCGTTCGATATAGACGCGCAGCGTCGCGCCTTCGGTGCCGGTGCCCGACAGGCGGAAGACGATGCGGGAGCCATCCTCGAACAGGATGCGCACGCCCTGATTGCGGCTGACCGACTGATCGGTGGGGTCGGTATAGGCGAAGTCGTCGGCCGCCTTGATGGTGCCGCCGCTGTTGCTGCTGCCCGGCAGGCTGGCCAGCCGGTCGCGCAGCGCCGCCATCAGCGCGTCGGCCCGGTCCTTGGCGATGGCTTCATAATCATGGCGGGCATAATAGTTGCGGCCATAGGTCGCCCAATGGTCGGCCATGATCTCGGCCACGCTCTGCCGCCGCACGGCAAGGATGTTGAGCCACAGCAGCACCGCCCAGATGCCGTCCTTCTCGCGCACATGGTCGGACCCGGTGCCCGCGCTTTCCTCGCCGCAGATGGTGGCCATGCCGGCGTCGAGCAGATTGCCGAAGAATTTCCAGCCGGTGGGCGTCTCATAGAGGGGGATGCCAAGCTTTTCCGCCACCCGGTCGGCCGCGCCGCTGGTCGGCATGGAGCGGGCAATGCCCTTCAGCCCGGCGGCATAGCCGGGGGCGAGATGGGCGTTGGCCGCCAGCACCGCCAGCGAATCCGAAGGGGTGACATAGCAGTGGCGGCCGATGATGAGGTTGCGATCGCCATCCCCGTCCGACGCGGCGCCGAAGTCGGGCGCGTCGGGCGCCATCAACCGCTCATATAGCTCGCGCGCGTGGACCAGATTGGGATCGGGATGATGGTGGCCAAAGTCGGGCAGCGGCGTCGCATTGCGCACGGTGCCGGCGGGCGCGCCCAGCCGTCGCTCGATGATCTCGACCGCATAGGGGCCGGTGACGGCGCTCATGGAATCGAAGGACAGGGTGAAGCCGTCGGCGATCATCGCGCGGATGGCGTCGAAGTCGAACAGGCTTTCCATCAACGCCGCATAGTCGGCGACGGGATCGACCACTTCGACCGTCATCTCGCCCAGCTGCGCCGTGCCGATGGTGTCGATGTCGACATCGGCGGCATCGAGGATGCGGTAGCTGTCGATGGTCAGCGTGCGGGCGTGGATGGCGTCGGTCACTTTCTCCGGCGCGGGGCCGCCATTGGAGACATTATATTTGATGCCGAAATCTTCGTCCGGTCCGCCGGGATTATGGCTGGCCGACAGGACCATGCCGCCAAAAGCGCCCGACGCGCGGATGAGATGCGAGGCGGCGGGGGTGGACAGGATGCCGCCCCGACCCACCAGTACCCGGCCAAAGCCATTGGCGGCCGCCATCTTGATCAGGATCTGGATGACTTCGCGGTTGAGATAGCGACCGTCGCCGCCGACCACCAGTGTCTGTCCGGCAAAGCCCTCCAGGCTGTCGAACACCGACTGGATGAAATTTTCGGCATAATGGGGCTGCTGAAAGACGCGGACTTTCTTGCGCAGGCCCGATGTGCCAGGCTTTTGATCGGTGAAACTCTGTGTCGATACCGTCTGAATCACGCGGGCATCCCCTGATGGATCATGAATGGCTCTTCTATGGCCCGGCTATGTTGCACTGCGCAATGCGTAGTCTCCCGCTGGCCGTGCGCCTGCCGCGGCCGGTCGCGGATAGAAGCGCGCGTTCGGCCCTCAGCCCCTTGATTATGGCCGCATAGGATGGTTTGGGCGAGAAAAGGCATCTTGCCCACGAAAGGCCAACCTCATGACACCCATCGCCTGGGACGAACCCGCCACGCTGATAGACCTCGACGGCAAGGCGCCGATCATCGGCACCATCCGCGACTGCGCCCTGCATTTCGGGATGTTCAAGCCCTCCGCCAAGGAACAGGCGCGCGTGCTGCTGACCAAGCCGGTGCATCGCGAAGGGCGCAAGACGCGCACCTGGGTGCTGGAGCCGGACGAGATCGCGCAACTCGCCACGCGCCTGCGCGAGGAGCAGAACTGAACGAACTCGCCTATCTTAACCTATGATAAGGGCATCGCTCGTAACGTGATGCATCGTTCAGTCATGGAGGAGGTGGGTTTGCGGGCGGTTTCAGCAGCGTTGATGGCGGATCAGAAGGGGGCGACGGCGATCGAATATGCCTTGATCGCCGCGCTGATCGTGATCGCCTCGATGGGTGTTCTCACCAAGATTGGCGGCGACCTTCGGTCGCTGTTCAATTGCACCGGCCAGTTGATCGGACATGGCGCCAACGGCCCGTGGTGCGCGAAGAGGCTGGGCTAAAAGCCTGACCACCGCGCCGTCGCGCTGCTCAATCCGCGAGCCGCAACGCGACTTCGTTCATGAAGCGGGCGTCGTCATTCTTGGCGAGCCATTCCGCTTCCCCGCCGATCGCGCCCAGCATGTCGGCCAGCGCGTCCAGCTCGCTCTTGTGATAATTGCCCAGCACATAGCCATGGACCCGGTCCTTATGGCCCGGATGGCCGATGCCGATCCGCACGCGCCGGAAATCCGCGCCGATATGAGCGTCGGTCGAGCGTAATCCGTTATGGCCGGCATTGCCGCCGCCGCGCTTCACCTTCACCTTCATCGGTGCCAGGTCCAGCTCGTCATGAAAGACGGTGACGTCGGCGGGGGTGAGCTTGTAGAAGCGCATCGCTTCGCCAATCGCCCGGCCGCTTTCATTCATGAAGGTCGCGGGTTTGAGCAGGATGATCTTTTCCGGGCCGATCCGCCCTTCCTGCATCCATCCCTGAAACTGTTTGCGGGGCGGGGAGAAGCGATGGATGTCGGCGATCAGGTCGGCGGCCATGAAGCCGACATTATGCCGGTGCATCGCATATTGCGTGCCCGGATTGCCCAGCCCAGCCCAGATTTGCATGATCCTGCTCCAACGAAAAATCCCGCCCGCCGGGTAGGCGGACGGGATCTGAAATTCCAGTCCGAAGACGGATGGGAAAGGCTTATTCGCCTTCGCCCTCTTCCTCGGTCGGCGTTTCGTTATCGCCTTCGGCGCTCTTGAGAGCCGACGGAGCGACGATGGTCGCGATGGTGAAGTCACGATCTTCGATCGCGGTCTTCGCGCCCTTGGGCAGCGAGACCGAGCTGATGTGGATCGATTCGCCCACGTCGAAGCCGGTCAGGTCGACCAGAACTTCGTCGGGGATGCTGGCGGCATCGACGACCAGCTCAACTTCGTGACGGACGATGTTGAGCACGCCACCCTTTTTGAGACCCGGCGAAGCGGCTTCATTTTCGAAGCGGACCGGGATGGCGACGGTGACGGTCGCATGTTCCGAAACGCGCAGGAAATCGGCGTGCAGCGGACGGTCGGACACGGGGTGGAAGGCGACGTCCTTGGGCAGGGTACGAATCTGCTTGCCGTTCACCTCGACCATGACCACCGAATTGAAGAAGAGACCGGTGCCGAGCAGCTTGTTGAGGAGCTTTTCCTCGACGTGGATCGACTGCGGTTCTTCATTATTGCCGTAAATGACGGCGGGTACGCGGCCCTCGCGACGGAGGGCGCGGGAGGCTCCCTTGCCTGCCCGATCGCGAACCTCGGCCGACAGCGTAAGCTGCTCGCTCATTGCGTGTCTCCAAAATTCAGTTTGAGTATCCTTCCCGCCACGCCTCCAGGGATGACCATCGCGGGAAGGCGGCCCTTTAGCAGAAAGGCGCAGGAAAGCAAGCTGCCGCTTGGCGCGGGCGCTATTGCACGCGCGTGACGGTGAAGCCGCGCGCCTGCAACAGCGCGATCAGATTGTCGCGCCCGGTCAGATGGCCCGCCCCCACCGCAATGAAGGGGCGGCCGCGCAGCATGGCGATGCTGCGCGCCCAGTCGCGATTGCGGGCATGGATCACCGCTTCTTCGATTTGCGGGTCGGGCCTCTCGCCCTGCCGGTCCGCCCGCGCGATGGCGGCGATGTCGCCGTGCAGCCAGGCCATGAGGATGCGATCGAACAGGGCGCGCACATCCTTGGCTTCCTGCACGGTCTGTACCAGCAGCCGCCGCTGCACCGCTTCGGGCAATTGGTCGAAGGCGCCGAACTGACGCTGCACGGTTTCCAGCCCGGAAATCGGCTTGCCCGCATCGCGAAAGGCCGCGATCAGCACCGGTTCCACCCCGGCCTCCTGACGCAAATCGAGCGCCTGCTGCGCCGATGCCGACAACAGCATTGCCGCCGCCCAGCTTTCATAGCCCGACAGATGCTGGCCGCTGGCGCCGCCATCCTTGATGATCCGCGCAAGGTCCGGCCGATCCGCCGGCGGCACGCGCTGGTCGATCGGAGGCAGTCCGGGGCTGCGGCCCATCTCCTCGAAAATGGCGCTGGTCTTTTCCGGGTTCTGAATGTCGGCCGCCTCCAGCACCAGCCGGTCGGCCTGCGCCATCGCGCCGCGCAGCCGTTCGGTCTGCCAGCGCACATGGCCGGGCAGGACATGGATCGTCCCGAACAGCCAGCCGTCGAGCGCGCCGCGCTGCACCCGCCAGAGCGCGGGACTGCCCTCGATCGGGGGCTGGTCCGCTTCGGGCGCGCAGGCGGCGAGCAGCGCCAGCCCGCACAGCGCGATCCAATGATGCAGAAAGCGCCGCATCGGCTCAGTCCTTCAGCCGCTCCGACGCGATGCCGATGGCCTTCAGCTGGTCCTGCACGCTGTCCTTGCCGGCGAGATGCCCCGCGCCGACCGCCAGAAAGACGGTGCCGGGCCGCTCCATCCGCGCCTTGATCCAGCGCGCCCAATTGGCGTTGCGATCGGTCAGCAGCAGCTTCGCCAGTTCCGGCGTCGCGGCGAGCGACTCGTTCATCTCTTCGGCCAGCATTTCGGGCTTGCCCGCCTGCCAATGGCCGAGCAGCGTGTCGAACTGGCTTTGCAGCTCGGGAAGCTCCTCGACCGTGCTGTTGAGGAAGGCCAGCTGCTGCGGCATCGGCAGGCTGGCGAAAAAGCCGATCTGCTGCTCGATCGTTTCCAGCGCGTCGACGGTCTTGCCGCTCTCCACGGCGCTGGCGCGCAGCAGCTTCTCCGCGCCCAGATCGCTGCGATAGCCCAGCCGCTCCAGCGGCGCGACGGAGAGGATCATGCCCGCCATCCAGGGATTGAATATCTCGAAATGCTGCCAGGGCAGGCCGTTTGCCTGCATCGCCGCCTGATAGGCGGTGCGCGCCTCGGGGGAGAGCCGGTCCGACAGCTTCATCCCGTCCTTCGCCATCGCCATGCTCGCCATGGTGCCGGCCATCGCTTTCGGATCGTCCGGCTCGATAATTTCCAGCACCAGCTCGTCCGAGCGGTCGAAGGCGGCGCGCACATCGCCCTTGAACCAGTCGATGCCGGGCTTGAGCACATGGACGGTGCCGAACAGATAGATGGTGGTATCGTCATCCTTCACCTGCCACAGCGCAGGCGTGGCAATGCTTGTCGTAGGGGCAGGCGGCGTGCGTGCTGACGCGGTCGTGCCGACGAACAGCAGGCCGATAGCCAGCAGGCCGGAAGGGGCGCGGCGCGCCAGAGTGGATAAGAGGCTCATGATCGCCGTCATGCGGGCTGGCGACGTCGAGGGCAAGCGGCTTTCCCTTGACCATGATGCCGGGCTGCGCCAAGGCGCGGCGCATCCAAATCTGTCATTTTCTCGAAGGATCATCGGTGGCCGAGGGCAAAATGCTTTCCTTCCAGGACCTCATCCTGACCTTGCACGCCTATTGGGGGCGGCAGGGCTGCGTGATCCTGCAACCCTATGATATGGAAGTGGGCGCGGGCACCTTCCATCCCGCCACCACGCTGCGCAGCCTGGGGCCGGACAGCTGGAACGCCGCCTATGTGCAGCCCAGCCGCCGCCCGACGGACGGCCGCTATGGCGAAAATCCCAATCGCCTTCAGCATTATTATCAATATCAGGTCATCATGAAGCCGTCGCCGGCGAACCTGCAGGATCTGTATCTGGGGTCGCTGCGGGAAATCGGCATCGACCCGCTGGTGCATGACATCCGCTTCGTCGAGGATGACTGGGAAAGCCCGACGCTGGGCGCCTGGGGCCTTGGCTGGGAAGTGTGGTGCGACGGGATGGAAGTCACCCAGTTCACCTATTTCCAGCAGATGGGCGGCTTCGACTGCAAGCCGGTGGCGGGCGAGCTGACCTACGGGCTTGAGCGGCTGGCCATGTATATTCAGGGTGTCGACAGCGTCTATGACCTGAAATTCAATGACGCCGGCGTTACTTATGGCGATATTTTCCTCGCCAATGAGCGGCAGATGTCGAAATGGAATTTCGAGATTGCCGACACCGAAAAGCTGTTCCGCTGGTTCCGCGATGCCGAGGCGGAGTGTCAGGCCTGCCTCGAAGCCGGCGTGCCGCTGGCCGCCTATGACCAGGCGATCAAGGCCAGCCATGTCTTCAACCTGTTGCAGGCGCGCGGCGTGATTTCGGTGCAGGAGCGCGCCAGCTATATCGGCCGCGTCCGCGATCTGGCGAAGGGCGCTTGCGAGAAATGGATGGAAGTGAACGGGTGGGCGGCATGATGCAGGTGGTGAATAGCGGCATGCCGGCAAAGGCCAGGATGGCAGGCTCGATCACTGTGGAGGCAAGCGCATGAGCGACTTTCTGCTGGAGCTGCGCTGCGAGGAAATTCCGGCGCGCATGCAGATCAAGGCCGCCGACGATCTGGCGCGCCTGTTTACCGAGGAACTGGCGAAGGCCGGCCTCAAGCCGCAGGCGGTCGAGAATTTCGTCACGCCCCGCCGGCTGGCGCTGATCGCGCGCGGCCTGCCGCTGGAAACGGAGGCGGTGAGCGAGGAGTTTAAAGGCCCGCGCACGTCCGCGCCGCCGCAGGCGCTGGAAGGCTTTCTGCGCAAGACCGGGCTGACGCAGGATCAGCTGGAGGATCGCGACGGCGTGTGGTTCGCCGTGGTGAACAAGCCCGGCCGCGCCACCGCTACCGTGCTGGCCGAAGCCGTGCCCGCCGTCATCCGCGCCTTCCCCTGGCCCAAGTCGATGCGCTGGGGCGCCGCCTCGCGCAGCAGCGAAAGCCTCCGCTGGGTCCGCCCCTTGCAGGGCATCGTCGCCATCCTCGGCGAGGATCTGGTGGATATCGACGTCGAAGGCGTGCGGAGCGGCTATGCGACGCTCGGCCATCGCTTCCACCATGCCGGTGAGATCACCATCGGCGGCGCGCATGACTATGTCGAGAAACTGCGCGCCTGCCATGTGGTGGTAAGCCATCCGGAGCGTCAGGCGATCATCGAGGCGAAGGCGACCCAGGCCGCCGCGGCCCATGGCTATAGCCTGATCGAGGATCGCGGGCTGGTCGCGGAAAATGCGGGGCTGACCGAATGGCCGGTGCCGCTGCTGGGCGATTTCGACCCGGCTTTCCTCGAAGTGCCGCCGGAAGTCATTCAGCTGACGCTGCGGATCAACCAGAAATATTTCGTGCTGCGCGACGCCGCCGGCAAGCTGGCGCCCGCCTTCATCTGCACCGCCAATATCGAGGCGACGGACGGCGGCGCGGCGATTATCGCCGGCAACCGCAAGGTGCTGGCCGCGCGCCTGTCCGACGCGCGTTTCTTCTGGGAGCAGGACCGCAAGACGGCGCTGGCGATCCAGGCGAAGAAGCTGGAGCGTATCACCTTCCACGAAAAGCTCGGCACCGTCGCCGACAAGGTGGAGCGGGTCGCCAAGCTCGCCCGCTGGCTGGTGGAAGAGGGGATTGTCGGCCCGGCATCCTCTTCCGTCGCCCAAGCGAAAGCTGGGGCCGCAGGTGGCAATGCTCCTTTGCCGGTGATGCCAGCTTCCGCTGGCATGACGAGGGAGGCGCTGGCGGATCTTGCCGAGCAGGCTGCGCGGCTGGCGAAGGCGGATCTCGTGACCGAAATGGTCGGCGAGTTTCCGGAATTGCAGGGCGTGATGGGTGGCTATTATGCTCGGGCGGAAGGGCTGCCCGATGCGGTCGCCGACGCCATTCGCGATCATTATAAGCCGGTGGGGCAGGGGGACGATGTTCCGACCGCGCCCGTCACGGTGGCGGTGTCGCTGGCGGACAAGCTGGACACGCTGGTCGCCTTTTTCGCGGCGGGCATGTTCCCGACCGGATCGAAAGACCCCTTCGCCCTGCGCCGGTCGGCGCTGGCGATCCTGAGCCTGTTGATGGAGAACCGGCTGCGCATTTCGCTTGCGGCCGCAATTTCCTACAGTTTCGACCTGATCCGCCGCTCCTTCCTCAACGCGCAGTTGATGGATCAGCTCTCGAAGCTGCGGGGGCAGGGCATTGCCGGCAACCAGGAATATCTCGACCGCCTGATGAAGAGCATCATGGCCGGCTTCGATCCGGACCGTGCCTGGACCGATATCGAGCGGGAGGCCGCGACTGCCCTGGTGGGCGAGCTTCTGGACTTTTTCGCCGACCGCCTCAAGGTCCAGCAGAAGGAAGCGGGCATCCGCCACGACCTGATCGACGCGGTGTTCGCGCTCGGCGGAGAGGATGATCTGGTTCGCCTGCTGGCGCGGGTGAAGGCGTTGCAGTCCTTCGTCGCGACCGACGACGGCGCCAATCTGCTCGCGGGCTACAAGCGTGCGGCCAACATCCTCAAGAAGGAAGCGGCCGCCGGAGATGCGCCGACAGCAGCCATGTCCTATGCGCCCGAACCGGCCGAGGCGGCACTGGTGGCGGCGCTCGACGATGCCGAGCCGCGCGCCGCGCAGGCTGTCGCGGACGAGGATTTCGAAGGGGCGATGGCGGCGCTTGCCATATTGCGCGCGCCGATCGACGCCTTTTTCGAAAGCGTCACCGTCAATGATGCCGATGCCGCCAAGCGTGCCGCGCGGCTCGCGCTGCTTTCGCGCGTGCGTGACGCGGTGCATGGCGTAGCGGACTTTTCGAAAATTTCGGGATGACGACTGATTATGTCGGAACTGCCGTGAAAAGTGCGAAGTTTACGGCAGGACCGATGTAAAAGCAGGTGCAATTGCCGCGCACTTGCTATTTAGCTATATTGCAACGCACAAATTGTCGGCCATCAGTGCAGGGAGAGCCGCGAATATGTTGAAAACGCAAGAGGCCCAGATGAGCAGCACCGCGACCCGTTACGTCTATCGCTTTGGCGGCAGCGTGAACGATGGCGGCAAGGGAGACAAGAATCTCCTCGGCGGCAAGGGCGCCAATCTCGACGGCATGGCGTCCATCGGCCTGCCGGTGCCGCCGGGCTTCACCATCACCACCGAAATGTGCACCCGCTATTATCAGGATGGCGGCGTCTATCCCGATAGTCTGATGGCGGAAGTCGCCAACGGCATCGCCCATATCGAAGGCGTGACCGGCAAGCGTTTCGGGGATGCCGCCGACCCGCTGCTGGTGTCGGTCCGCTCCGGCGCGCGCATCTCCATGCCGGGCATGATGGACACCGTCCTCAACCTCGGCCTCAATGACGAGACCGTGCAGGGCCTCGCCGCCGCCAGCGGCGACGAGCGTTTCGCCTGGGACAGCTATCGCCGCTTCATTCAGATGTATTCGGACGTGGTGCTGGAACTCGACCATGGCGCGTTCGAGGAAGCGCTCGAAATTGCCAAGGAAGATCAGGGCTATACTCTCGACACCGAGATGACGGCCGACGATTGGAAGGCATTGGTCGGCGAATATAAGGCGCTGGTCCAGAAGCTTTGGGACAAGCCCTTCCCGCAGGATGTGAATGATCAGCTGTGGGGCGCGATCAGCGCGGTCTTCGGCAGCTGGCAGGCGGAGCGAGCCAAGGTCTATCGCCGGCTCAACTCCATCCCGGGTGACTGGGGCACGGCCGTCAACGTCCAGGCGATGGTGTTTGGCAATATGGGCGATACGTCGGCCACCGGCGTCGCCTTCACGCGCGACCCGGCGACCGGCGAGAATGCCTATTATGGCGAATATCTCATCAACGCGCAGGGCGAGGATGTCGTCGCCGGCATCCGCACCCCGCAATATCTTACCAAGGCCGCGCGCGAGCGGGCCGGGGCCAAGCCGCTGTCGATGGAAGAGGCAATGCCGGAAACCTATGCCGAACTGGCGAAGGTGTTCCACATCCTCGAGACCCATTATCGCGACATGCAGGACATCGAGTTCACGGTGCAGCAGGGCAAGCTTTGGATGCTCCAGACCCGGTCGGGCAAGCGCACCGCCAAGGCCGCGTTGAAGATCGCGGTCGATATGGCGCGCGAAGGGCTGATCAGCGAGGAGGAGGCCGTCGCCCGCGTCGATCCCGCCGCGCTCGACCAGCTGCTGCACCCCACGCTCGATCCCAGCGCGCCGCGCGATGTGCTGACCAAGGGGCTGCCGGCCTCGCCCGGCGCGGCTTCGGGCGCGATCGTGTTCGACGCCGACACCGCCGAGCGTCGTAACGAGCTGGGCGATTCGGTCATCCTCGTCCGTGTCGAGACCAGCCCGGAAGATATTCACGGCATGCATGCGGCCAAGGGCATCCTGACGGCGCGCGGCGGCATGACCTCGCACGCCGCCGTGGTGGCGCGCGGGATGGGCCGTCCCTGCGTCTCCGGCGCGGGCAGCCTGTCGATCGATAACAAGGCGCGGACGCTGCGCATCGACGGCCGTACGCTCAAGGAAGGCGACATCCTCACCATCGACGGCTCGACCGGCGAGGTGATGGCGGGCGAAGTGCCGACGGTTCAGCCTGAACTGGCCGGTGACTTCGGCACGCTGATGGTGTGGGCCGACAAGGTCCGCCGCCTCAAGGTGCGCGCCAATGCCGAAACGCCGCAGGATTGCCAGACCGCGCGCGACTTCGGTGCCGAGGGTGTTGGCCTTTGCCGGACCGAACATATGTTCTTCGATGCCGCCCGTATCACCGCCGTGCGCGAGATGATCCTGGCTGATTCGGAGAAGGGCCGCCGTGTCGCGCTGGAAAAGCTGTTGCCCGAGCAGCGGGACGATTTCGCGCAGATCTTCATGGTTATGGCGGGGCTGCCCGTCACCATCCGCCTGCTCGATCCGCCGCTGCACGAATTCCTGCCGCATGGCGAAGCAGAGTTCGAGGATGTGGCCAAGGCGGCGGGCGTCGGCGTCGATGCGCTGAAGCGCCGCGCGTCGGAGCTGCACGAGTTCAACCCGATGCTGGGCCATCGCGGCTGCCGTCTGGGTGTCACCTATCCCGAAATCTACGAGATGCAGGCGCGCGCCATTTTCGAGGCGGCCTTGCTGGTGAAGCAGCGCAGCGGCGACGCGCCGATCCCGGAGATCATGATCCCGCTGGTCGCGACCCGCAAGGAACTGGAACTGATGAAGGCGATCGTCGACCGCGTCGCCGCCGAAGTGTTCGAGGAGCAGGGCGGTAGCGTCGAATATCTGGTCGGCACGATGATCGAACTGCCGCGCGCGGCGCTCAAGGCGGGCGAGATTGCCGAGGTGGGCGAATTCTTCTCCTTCGGCACCAACGACCTGACGCAGACGACCATCGGCATCAGCCGCGACGATGCCGGCCGTTTCCTGACGCAATATGTGGACAAGGGCATTTTCGCCCGCGATCCGTTCGTCAGCATCGATGTCGAGGGCGTGGGCGAGCTGATCGAGCTGGCCGCTGAACGCGGCCGCGCAACGCGCGGCGACATCAAGCTCGGCATTTGCGGCGAACATGGCGGCGATCCGGCATCGATCGCCTTCTGCGAGGGCATCGGTCTGGATTATGTGTCGGCTTCGCCGTACCGCGTGCCGATCGCCCGACTGGCCGCCGCTCAGGCAGCCTTGGCAAAGAAATAAGAGACAAGGGCGGGAGCGATACTCCCGCCCTTTCCATATCCGCGGGTCAGAGGGGGCTCATCCGCCGCGTATAGCGCCGCTCATGCTCCTCATGGGCGCGGCCGTCGAGCAGGCGGGCCTGTTCGCGCCATTCCTCATAGGCGATGGTGCCGGGCTTCAGTCCCATGCGCGATTCCAGCGTCGCTTCCTGTTCGGCGCTCATGCCGGCAATCTGGCTGTACCGATGATAGCCCGCCTCATTCAGCATCGCCTCCTGCGACTGGCTGATGCCCCGTACCCGGCTGAGATCGTCCCGGCCATGCGAGGCCGCCGCAGCCGTACCGGCCGCCAGCGGGGCATGATGCCGATCGTCCACCGCGCGGGCGTTGGCGGCCTCGATCCGGGCATCGCGATCCTTCATCATGTGGCGGTGCGCGATCTGCTCTTCACGCCAGAGTCGCTTATATTTTCCGCGACCGCTCAACATCAGCCCCAATATCAGGCCGATCAGCAGGGCGATCAGCAGCAGCGCAATATCGTTCAGGGTGAAGCTCATGGCAGCCTCCTTTCCTCCTTGCCGAACGGTGGATGGCGGCAAAAGTTGCCCCGGCAGAGCGGCCGGGGGCGGCGAAGGTGGAGGGCGTAAAGAAAAGTGTAAAAAAGGCTTGCCCTGACGGTCCGCCGCTTATATCTGCGCCACTCCAACGCACCCGTAGCTCAGCTGGATAGAGCATCAGACTACGAATCTGAGGGTCGGACGTTCGAATCGTTCCGGGTGCACCATTTTTCGGATGGGTCGATAGGGCTTGCCAAGCCGGCATGCAGCTTCTATCAGCGCCACTCCAAATGCACCCGTAGCTCAGCTGGATAGAGCATCAGACTACGAATCTGAGGGTCGGACGTTCGAATCGTTCCGGGTGCACCATTTCTTCTTCTGGGCGGCTTCGGGCCGCTTTTTTATGCCCGTCGCGGATCAACCGTCCCGGGCCAAGGCGATCAGCGCCTCCATATCGACATGCTGTTCCAGTTGGACGGCGATGGTGTCGAGCGCCTGTTCGACGGAATGGCCATAGTCCGCACCGCTACTCTCCAGCCCCAGTTGTGCCAGCCAGGCGGCGCGGAAGCGGCTTTCGGCGAAGAGGCCGTGAAGATAGGTGCCCGTCACCCGTCCATCGGCGCTGCGCGCCCCATCGGGGCGCTTGCCCTGCAAGGTGGCGAAGGGGCGGGCGCAGTCGGCGCCGCTGCTGGTGCCGATATGCATCTCATAACCGGTGAGCGACGCGCCCAGCGATTCGCCGGTGACGCGCTTAAGCCGCTTGCCCGCTGACAGCTGCGTTTCGACATCGAGCAGCCCCAGCCCCTCCACGCTGCCGGGAGGCCCCTCAAGCCCGTCCGGATCGGCGATGGTGCGGCCGAGCATCTGATAGCCCCCGCAAATCCCCAATATCGCGCCGCCGCGCCGGTGATGTGCGCGCAAGTCAATATCCCATCCCTCCGCGCGCAGGGCGTGGAGGTCGGCAATGGTTGCCTTGGAACCCGGCAGGATGATGGCGGCGGCATTACCCGGCAGCGGCTGGCCCGGCGGCACCATGCGCAACTCGACGCCCGGTTCGAGCTTCAACGGATCGAGATCGTCGAAATTTGAGATACGCGGCAGGATCGGACAGGCGATGATGCGGCGGTCCTGTGTGGCTGAGGCCGCGCGCTCCAGCACCACGGCATCCTCGCTCGGCAGGCGGGCGGTGGCCGAGAGCCAGGGAATGACGCCATAGCCGCGCCAGCCGGTCAGCGCCTCGATCTGGCGATAGCCATCCTCGAACAGCGCGGGATCGCCGCGAAATTTGTTGATGAGGAAGCCTTGGATCATCGCTGCGTCGGCGGGATCGATCACGGCGCGGGTGCCGGCGATGGCGGCGATGACGCCGCCCCGGTCGATGTCACCGACCAGCAGCACCGGCATATTGGCGGCGCGGGCAAAGCCCATATTGGCGATGTCGCCCGCCCGCAAATTAATTTCGGCGGGCGAACCCGCGCCCTCGACCAGCAGGATGTCGCAGCGGGCGCGCAGGCGCTCGTGACTTTGCAGCACCGCGCCCAACAGCGCCCCGCGCGCTTCCCGAAAATTGCCGGCGCGCAGCGTGCCTTCGATGCGGCCATGCACGATCAGTTGGGATGTGCGGTCGGCCTGCGGCTTGAGCAGCACCGGGTTCATGTCCGTATGCGGCTCGACCCCGCAGGCGAGCGCCTGCAATGCCTGCGCCCGGCCGATCTCGCCGCCATCCGCCGTGACGGCCGCATTGTTGGACATATTTTGCGGCTTGAAGGGCAGCACCCGATAGCCGCGACGCGTCAGCGCCCGGCACAATCCCGCCACCAGCACCGACTTGCCGACGTCGGAGCCGGTCCCTTGCAACATGATCGCACCCATGCGGCCCGCTGTGACGGGCAGGGGCGTTCAGCGCAAGTGCGGCGCCGTCATTCGAGGGCGCTTCGCCGCAGCCTCAGTCCGTCGAGGATCATGCCGCCGGCCACAAACACCACCGAAGTGCAGGCGAGCGCCAGCAGCACGCCGCTAAAGCCCGGATATTGCGCCATATAGGCAGCGCCCCGCTCGGTCGCGCCGAGCGCCAGCGCGTAGATGAGCAGAAAGGCCTCGAACTTGGTCTTTACCGTGAACAGGCGCTTGAGCCGTTCCATCCTCACTCCGATCAGCCCCGCCATGCGGCCGGCGCTTTGTCAAAGCCCCCGCTTCACGGCGCAAGATCGCCTGAAAGTTGAAGATGGTCAACAAGCGTTAACCATGCCTGTTCGATCCGCGCGATCAGCCTTGTGTCGGTCAGGTCGTCCGGCGCGATCTCCTCCGGCCAATAGTCGGCGACGATCCGGGCGATGCCGTCCAGCCGGGCTTCATCGATCAGGAAACGGGGGTCGATCAGTGCGGGATCGGCGACGACGCGCAGGCGCAGGCAGGCCGGACCGCCGCCATTCGCCATGGATTGGCGGACGTCGACCGGCTCCAGCCGGCGGATCGGTCCGTTGCCGGCGATCATCTGCTCCAGCCAGCTCCAGACCGCCGGCGTCTCCTGCGCCTCGGTCGGCAGGACCAAGGCCATGCCGCCATCGGGTAGGGTCACAAGCTGCGCGTTGAAGAGATAGCTGCGGATCGCCTCTTCCAGACTTACGGCGGCGGCGGGGACTTCGACAATCTCGACCCAGGGCGCGACGCGGCGCAGCGCGGTGTAAAAGGCGTCCTTGTCGGCAAAGGCCTGTTCATGGGCGAACAGCACGCGTTCATTGGCCACCGCCACGACATCATTGTGGAAGGCGCCGGCGGCGATCGCCTCCTCGGCCTGCTGCACGAACAATGTGCGGCCCTGATCCAGCCCGTGCAGTCGCGCGACGGCCTTGCCCGCCTCGACATGTTGGCGCGCGGGAAAGGGGCCGCCGGTCTGGCCATAGACGAAAATCTCTATACCCGGCTCGCCATGGCTGGGGCAAAGCCGCATATGATTGGCCGCGCCTTCATCGCCAAAAGGGGCGGGGATCGGCGCATGGACGGTAAAGGCGCGCGCGTCGGAGAAGGCCAGCCGCAGCTGCGCCAGCGTCTGCGGCCATTCATGGCTGCGATGCGGCATGGTGACGAGATTGGCGACGGTCAGATGCGTGCGACCGTCAGCGGTGTCGGGCGCCGGCGAGACGGTCGCGGCATTGGCCGCCCACATGGAAGAGGCCGACATGGCGGCGGCGCGGATATGCGGCTCCGCCTGCGCGACATCGGTGCCGAGCTGCGCCAGCCAGGCCGCATCAGGCCGCCATTGCGGCAGGAATAATCCCTGCGTCAGGCCCAGGCGGATATTGGCGCGCATCTTGTCGATGCCCTGCAAGGCCGCCGCCCGCGGATGCGACACCGCGCCCGCATTGCGCGCAGACGCCAGATTGCCGAGGCTGAGCCCGGCATAATTATGGCTCGGCCCGATCAGCCCGTCGAAATTGATCTCCAGCATCGTCATGCGCGTCCCGCCATGGTGAAGGTGTCGCCCGGCTCCAGCCGGAGCAGCGCCGCGCAGCGCGCGTCGAGCGATATATGACCCGGTTGCTCGGCCGTCTCCAGCACATGGCCATAGGTGCAGCGATAGTCGGTCAGCCGGCCGGTCGACACCAGCATCCGCTCGCCACGCGGTTCGTCATGCATTGCGCCGAGCGTCACATCGCGCGCCTGCGCGACGGTGCGCAGCTGGTCGACCTGCCCGATCATCGTCGGGCCGCCGTCGAAAATGTCGACATAGCCGGCATTGGTGAAGCCCTCCGTCTCCAGCATCCGCATCGCGGCGCGGCCATTGGGGTGGGGCAGGCCGATCACCGCGCGGGCGCTGTCGGTCAGCATCGCGGTGTAGATCGGCGTCTTGGGCATCAGGTCGGCGATGAACTGGTTGCCGTTGACGGCATTGAACTCGTCGGCCTCCTGAAAGCTCATGCCGAAGAAGCGCCCGGCCAGGCCGTCCCAGAAGGGCGAGCCGCCCGCCTCGTCGATGACGCCGCGCAATTCGGCGATGATGCGGTCGCCAAAACGCTGGCGATGGCTGCGGATGTAGAGATAGCGGCTGCGCGCCAGCAGCAGTCCCAGTCCCTCCGCCCGTTCGCGGGGATGGAGGAACAGCCCGCCGACCTCCGCAGATCCTTCCAGATCGGTGGTGAGCGACAGCATCTGCGCGCGAAAGGTGCGGCCCAGCTCGCGGCTATGCTGGGTCAGCATACCCAGCCGGTAGGAATAGAAGGGCCAGCGCTGCCCCACCTTGCTGAAAATCTGGCAGGTGCCGCGCACCTGGCCGGTCTCGCTATTCTCCAGCACCAGCACGATCATCTCGTCCTCGACGCTTTCGTCCGGTCGCGCGAGCGCTTCCTCGGTCCGTTCGAGTTTCGCGGTCAGCGCCGTGCGGTCGGGCGGCAGGTTGGTGAAGCCCCCACCGGTCAATTTAGCCATTTCATACAGCGTTTGCAGGTCGTCCGCGCGCGCCGTGCGCATGAAGAAGCTCAAGCCGTCAACTCCTCTGCCTTGAATTCACCCTTGGCGATCCGCAGCAGCGCCAGCGTGGAGAGCCTTGCCCGTTCCGCCAGACTGTCCGCGATCAGAAATTCCGCATCGCTGTGGATGCTGCCGCCGCGCGCGCCCATCGTATCGACGACCGGCACGCCGCAGGCCGCGATATTATTGCCGTCGCACACGCCGCCCGTGTCGCGCCAGCCGATCGTCAGACCAAGATCGGCGCCGCAGCGCCTGACCAGCCCGAACAGCCGTTCCGCCTTGTCATCCATCGGCTTGGGCGGCCGGCCGAAGCCACCATGCAGGTGCATCGTCACCCCATGTTCCTGCGCGACCGCCGCCATCGCCGCGGCGAGCAGCGCCTGCGCCGCGGCTTCATCGGATGGCGTTTGCGGGCGGAAATTCACCCGCAGGATCGCATGATCGGGCACCACATTATTGGGACTGCCACCGTCGATCCGCGCGGGATTGCAGGAGAAGCCGGCGCCGCTGCCCGCCTTCAGCCGCAGCGCCAGATCGGCGGCGGCAAGCAGGGCATTGCGCCCTTCTTCGGGATTGCGGCCGGCATGGGCGCTGCGGCCGGTGACGATGATGGAAAAATTGCCGCTGCCCGCCCGCGCTCCGGCGAGTGTGCCATCGGGAAGCGCGGGTTCATAGGTGAAGGCGGCGAGCTTGCCCTGCGCCGCGCGGCGCAGCAATGTCGCGGAGGAGGGGCTGCCCACCTCCTCATCGCTGTTGATGACGACCTCATAGCCGAAGCGGTCGGCGCCCTCGCTACGCTCAAAGGCCATGAGCGCGGCCAGCATGATCGCCAGCCCGCCCTTCATGTCGGCGACGCCAGGACCGTTGAGAATGCCGGGCTCGATCCAGCGCTGCGCCTGAAAAGGATGATCGGCGCCGAACACCGTGTCCATATGGCCGGTCAGGAGCACCCGCACCGGCGCCTGCGGCCGCACCGACAGATGAAGATGCCGCCCATGCGCGACGCTCTGCACCTGGCCATCCGGGCTGACATTCTCCACCGGGTCGGGATCGATCAGGCGCAGGTCGCCGGGCAGGGCGGAGAAGGCGTCGGCGAGCAGGCCCGCCATGGTGGCAAGCCCCTCGACATTGCGCGACCCGCTGTTCACAGCCGCCCAGCTTTGCACCTGCGCCAGCATCGGCGCCTGCGCAGCATGCTCCAGCAGCGCCCGCTCCCAAGACAATAGACCGCTCATCAGGCAGGTCTATCAGAGGGCGGCGCGTTGCTCCACCCCGCAGCCGTAACGAACGGACGGGGCTTCAAAAATCATAGGTGAGGGTGAGGCGGCTCAACGTGTCGAAGTCCCGCGCCTGCAGCACGGTTTCCGACTCATATTGGACATTATAGGAGAAGGCCGCCGACCAGCGGGTGCTGACCTTTGTCTCCACCGACGTCAGCGAGTTGAGCGTATAGACGTCGCTCTCCGCATAGCCCGACGCGGTCTGCTTCACCGTCACCGTCGGCGTCGCCCGCCAGACCAGCGCCATCGATCCACGCACGCCCAGCTTGGTCTCACGCTCGCCAATCAGATATTTGGCGTGACGCACGGACGGACCGATATCGGCGGACAGGTCGAGCGGCTTGCTGACGACCAGCTTGTAACCGACGCCGACAGAGGCGGTATAGCGTTCGTCATAGCCGATCGACGTATCCCGCTCGAACTGGGCAAGGCCATAGGCAAAGCCGCGCGGGTCGAATTCATAGCGGGGTTCATAGCCGGCGAAATAGCGTTCGCGGGAGGTAACGCCGTTGGCGCGCCGATAATCGGCGTTGGCGCTCAGCTTATGCGTCCATTGCAGCCCCGCGCGCGTGGCGGTGGCCGCCGCGCTGATGCCGATTTCGCTGGTGGAGCCGGTCGAACGGAAACCGCCCGCCTCGATCCGGCCCGTCCATAATTCGGTGAAGCTCGCCTCGCGAATCACCGTGTCATGGGTGGCCTGCGTGCGCTCTTTCCAATTCTTCACCATCCGCTGGATTTCGCCGGCGGAGTCCGGGTTCGTCTGTTTGGCGATCTTGGCGACGGCGACGATTTCCGCCTCATTGCCATTGGCGATCGCCGCCTCCAGCATTTCCCGCACGGACGGGTGCAGCAATGCATCCTGCGCATGAAGCGGGGTGGCGATCAGCAATAGGGGAAGGGCGAGGCTATAGCGCATGGCCCGCCCCATAGCCGCCCTCTCACCGAAAATTAACCCCCCGCGACGGGCTATGCTCATATCAGCGAGCGGAATTCCTGCAAAATGTCGCGATACAGCTTGCGCTTGAAGGGGACGATGAGGTCCGGCAGCGTCTCCGGCTCGATCCATTTCCAGGCGCGGAATTCGGGATGGTCGGTCGCGATGTCGATATTCTCGTCGGTGCCCAGGAAGCGGGCGAGATACCAGAATTGCCGCTGGCCGCGATATTTGCCGCCCCACAGCTTGCCGACCAGTTCCGGCGGCAGGTCGTAGAAATGCTCTTCGCGCGCGGTGGCGATGATTTCCACATGCTCCCGGTCGATGCCGGTTTCCTCGTTCAGTTCGCGCAGCGCGGCGGCCTTGGGCTCTTCGCCCTCGTCAATGCCGCCCTGGGGCATCTGCCAAGCCTCGACCTCATTGTCGAGCCGTTGGCCGACAAACACCCGACCCTCAGTATTGACCAGCATGATGCCCACGCAGGGGCGGTAGCTGAGCGGTTGATCGTTCGGCATCGACGCCATGATATCCCCTGAAATGTCCCTAGAGCCGCCCACCCGTCGGGGCGCGGTGCCGGATCGCGGCACGGGCAGCAGAATAGAGGCCGCGCCGGGGAGCGTCTATCAAGCAAATCAGGAACCGGTCCGTTTTCGCGACGGCCGTTGTCCTCTTGCATCAGCTTGGGCTTGGAACAGCGACGATCAGGCGGCATTGAAGGCGCATGTCCGATCCCGTCATTCTCTGGTTCCGCCAGGATCTTCGCCACGCCGATCAGGCCGCGCTTGCGGCTGCGGTCGGCGAAGGTCCGGTCATTCCCCTCTATGTGCTGGACGATGACAGCCCGCGCCAATGGGCGCTGGGCGGGGCGTCGCGCTGGTGGCTTCATCACAGTCTCGCCCGGCTCGATGCGGGGTTGCGCGAACGGGGGTCGCGACTCATCCTGCGGCGCGGGCCGGCGGCGGAGATGGTGGCGCAGGTCGCGGCGGAGAGCGGCGCGCGGCGGGTCCATGCGCTGCATCATTATGAACCCTGGTGGCGCAATGTTGAAAAGGCGGTGGCGCGGAGGGTCGACCTTCGCCTGCATGACGGCAATTTGCTGCTGCCGCCCGACGCGCTGCGCACCGGCGGCGGGAGCGCCTATAAAATCTATACGCCTTTCGCGCGGGCGATGATGGTTCATATGCCACCCGCGCCGCCGATCGCACCGCCGGAGGAAATGGATGCGCCCGATCGCTGGCCGACGAGCGACTCGCTGGACGAGTGGGGCTTGTTGCCCAAGGCGCCGGATTGGGCGGTCGGATTTGGCGAAGAGTGGACGCCGGGCGAAGCGGGCGCGCAGGAGCGGCTGGAGAATTTCGTCGAGCGCGCGGCTGCTTATGGCAGCGGTCGTAATCTTCCCTCGGAAGAGGGAAGCTCCCGCCTGTCGCCGCATCTCCACTTTGGTGAAATGTCGCCCGCGACCGTCTGGCATGCGCTGGCCGACGCCGGAGGCGAGGTGGACATCTTCCTCAAGGAACTGATCTGGCGCGATTATGCGCATGTGCAGATTTACGAGCGTCCGACCTATGGGTCGGAAAATGCGCGCGACAGCTTCGACGCCCTCGGCTGGCGGCAGGGACGGGAAGCGGATCGCGACTTCGCTGCCTGGACCAGAGGGCGCACCGGCTATCCCATCGTCGACGCCGGCATGCGTCAGCTCTGGACGACGGGCTGGATGCATAACCGGGTGCGGATGATCGCCGCCAGCTTCCTCATTAAGCATCTGCTGATCGACTGGCGCAAGGGGGCGCACTGGTTCTGGGATACGCTGGTGGATGCGAGCTACGCGAATAACAGCGTCAATTGGCAATGGGTGGCGGGCAGCGGCGTCGACGCCAATCTCTTCACCCGCATCATGGCGCCGCTCACGCAATCGGAGAAGTTCGACGCGGCGGACTATATCCGTCAGTGGGTGCCGGAACTAGCGCATCTCGACGATCGGACGATCCATGATCCCGACGCGCATGGGGTGCGGCCCGCCGCCTACCCCGCCAAGCTGATCGGCCACAGAGAGGCGCGGGAGCAGGCGCTGGACGCCTATCGTCGCAGCAAGGGGTGATTGCAGGCCGGCACGGCATGGGGCAGATAATCGTGCCATGAACGCCATCGACCCGCGTCGGCCCAAGCCCATGCTTTCGGTGCGGCGCACGCGCACCACCCGCTCATCCCGCCTGTTCGCGCGGCTGTTCGCGCCGCTGGGGCACCGGATGCTGGACAGGATCGACCTGGGGCTGGAGCAGGGGGCGCTGGAGGCGCATCTGCCCGATGGCCGCTGTCGCCTGCTGGGCGGACGCGCGGACGGGCCGCAGTGCATCGTCGAACTGCGGCACTGGCGCGCGCTGCTGCGGCTGGCGACCGGCGGGTCGGCC
>DAMDPH010000021.1:0-33687 GCA_032082785.1 Sphingobium sp.
GGCGGCGCGGCGCGCGCTGCGGCCGGGCGGCATCCTCGCCATCTGGTCGGCGGGGTCGGACGACGCCTTCACCCGCCGGCTGCGGAGTGGCGGCTTTGCCGTGGACGAGGTGGCGGTGCGCGCGCGCAGCAACGGCAAGGGGCCGCGCCATGTCATCTGGTTCGCGCGAAAATAGCTATTCGGCCGCCATCGCATAGTCGGCGCGCGGCAGCGCGGTGGAGAGCGCCTGCACGATCGCGGTGACGCATCCGGTTGATCCCGGGCCCCGGCCGCTCCAGCGCCACGTCGAGATAGAGGGCGCGGTCCAGCTCCACCTGTAGCGCATGCAGGCCCAGTTCCGGGCGGCCGTGCCGGTCGAGCATATGGTCGCCGGCATAGGGATGATTGTGCGCGGTGATCAGCCCATGTTCTTCCGCCACGCTACAGACGATGCTGCCCAGCATCGCCGGCGCGCTGCGGCCGAAGCGGTCGCCCAGCACCAGCCCCGGCGCGGGCCGCCCCGGCGAAGGCGGCGGCAGCGGCGGCATGGAGTGAAGATCGAGCAGGATCGCATGGCCATGCGCATCGCGGGCCGCCCGCATCATCCGGTCGAGCGCGGCATGATAGGGACGGTGCAGCGTCTCGATCCGGTCGCGCACATCGTCCCAGGCCAGCGGCTTCATCCAGAGTTCGGGCGCGCCCGGCAACCGGCGCGGGATCAGCCCCAGCCCGCCGCGCAGCTTGAGGCTGGTCTGGAGCGCCATCTGCCGTGGCAGGCCGCTGACCATGGCGGGATCGATTTCCCGCTCATGCCGGTTGAGGTCGATCATCGCGCGCGGCGCGCGGGCGATCAGCACCGAACAGCCCTGCTCCACCGCTTCATGGGCCAGCAGGTCGACCCAGCGATCCTCCAGCCGGCGCAGCATGCGCGGGCGCACGCGCGATTGGTCCAGCAGCGCATCGGGATAGTCGCGCCCGGCATGGGGCACCGACAGGATGACGGGGCTGTCCGGAACATCCGGGCCATAGCGGAGATAAGCGGGCGTATATTCCACCGGGCGGCACGGGCCGAAACGATCCAATTCTGCTCCTTTCCCGGCGGGCTTTCTCAAGTGGCAAAATTTATGCCATGGGCTGGAGAATGTTAAGGCCTTCTCGCATATATCGGTCGCTGGCGCCAGCCTGCCGGGCCAGGTCGGCCGGGCCTGAAGCACGCGGCGCACGGGAGATTATACAGGGGCGATGGTTCGGATTTTGTTGGCGGAAGATGACGACAGCATGCGCGCCTATCTAGCGCGGGCGCTGGAGCGGTCGGGCTATGATGTCGTGTCGGTGACAACCGGCGCGGAGGCGGTGCCCTATATCAACAGCGATCGATTCGACCTGCTGCTGACCGATATCGTCATGCCAGAAATGGATGGCATCGAACTGGCCCAGCATGCCGCGCAGATCGCGCCGGCGATGCGGATCATGTTCATCACCGGCTTTGCCGCGGTGACGCTGAAAGCCGGCAAGGCGGTGCCGCAGGCCAAGCTTCTGTCCAAGCCCTTCCACCTGCGCGAGCTGGTGCTGGAGGTGGAGCGGATGTTCAGCACCGAAAGCCTGTCGGGCCTCAGCTGATCCGGGCCTGGCTGCCCGGCGCCCGCGCGCGCCGCCGCGTCAGTCGGGCACCACCTCCTGCATGTCGGGCGTCGGGTCGAGCGCCAGCCCGGCCATGGCGGCGTTGAACCGCTCCCGGTCCAGCCCCTTTTCCCATACCGACACGACAATGGTCGCCACCGCATTGCCGATGAAATTGGTGAGGCTGCGGCATTCGCTCATGAAGCGATCGATGCCCAGGATCAGCGCCATGCCCGCGACCGGCACCGACGGCACGATCGACAGGGTCGCGGCCAAAGTGATGAAGCCCGCGCCGGTGACGCCCGCCGCGCCCTTGCTGGAGATCATCGCCACCAGCAGCAGCGCGATCTGCTCCTCCAGGCTGATGTCGACATTGCAGGCCTGGGCAATGAACAGCGCCGCCAGCGTCATATAGATGTTGGTGCCGTCGAGATTGAAGCTGTAGCCGGTCGGCACCACCAGCCCCACCACCGACTTGCGGCAGCCGGCCCGCTCCATCTTCTCGATCAGGCTGGGAAGCGCCGCTTCGGACGAGGAGGTGCCCAGCACCAACAGCAGCTCCGCCTTCAGATAGCGGATGAGGTGCAGGATGTTGAAGCCGGCCAGCCAGCCCACCGCCCCCAGCACTCCCAGCACGAACAGCAGCGAGGTGAGGTAGAAGGTCGCCACCAGCCCCGCCAGATTGGCGAGCGCACCGACGCCATATTGGCCGATGGTGAAGGCCATGGCGCCAAAGGCCCCGATCGGCGCCGCCTTCATCAGCAGCGCCACCAGCCGGAAAATGGCGTGGCTGGCCGAGTCCAGCACATTGAGCATCGGCTGCGCCTTGTCGCCGATCATGGTGAGCGCGATGCCGAACAGGATCGCCACGAACAGCACCTGCAAAATATTACCGTCCGCCACCGCCGACACCAGCGTGGCGGGGATGATGTTCATGAGGAAGTCGGTCAGCGTGCGCTCATGCGCCTGATGGGCATAGTCGGCGACCTTGCCGGCATCCAGCGTCGCAGGATCGATATTGAGCCCCGCGCCCGGCTGCACGACATTGGCGACGATCAGCCCGACGATCAGCGCCAGCGTCGAGAAGGTCAGGAAATAGGCGAAGGCCTTCGCCGCCACCCGGCCGATCGCCCCCAACTCCTTCATCCCCGCAATGCCGGTGACGATGGTGAGGAAGATCACCGGCGCGATGATCATCTTCACCAGCTTGATGAACGCGTCCCCCAGCGGCTTGAGCGCGACGCCGGCATCGGGAAAGACATGCCCGATGGTGACGCCCAGCGCGATGGCGACCAGCACCTGCACATAAAGCTGGCGGTAGAAAGGCAGGTGCGGCGCCGTCTGCAACGGCGAGGAAGGCGAAGGCATCATGCGGATTAAGGTCCCCTTTCCCGCCGACCATATGGCGGCCGCCGGCACTGTCCAGAAGATTGCAGAAATTATGTCATTTCTCGCTTGCGCAACCCGACGCCCCCCGCTATTGGCGCGTCTCCCGTGGGCGTGTAGCTCAGTGGTAGAGCACTGTGTTGACATCGCAGGGGTCGCAAGTTCAATCCTTGCCACGCCCACCACCGAAAACCCCGTCAGGTCATGCACCTGGCGGGGTTTTTGATTGGGTGGGGGGTGCGCTAGGTCAGTCAGTGGCCCCAAGCATTTTTTCCAAGCGCATTCGAGTACGCCGCTCCCCTCCGTTGGCGAATTGCCGGCTGACGAGGTCGGGCGATCTGAGCGAAGCTCAGAGCCGCACACGCCACGTGAAGCGGCGGTGATAGAGCGCCTTGCAAATGGTAGAGCGTACTTCATGTGATCAGCCACAACCTTCAGGAGCGATCTACATGCTTGTGAGGCTAGCATGATTGTCGGCGAACTGCGCGCGACCCGCGATGCCAAAACTTCGTATCAACGCTCCACGTCGACGGCATGTGGATGGAGCGGACAGGATTTGAGACCTCCGCGGCCGGCTTGGTTGCATGAGGAACTGACGTGAACCAATTTGCCGTTCTTGGTCATTGTAGCACGCCTAGCGAAGGTAACGATCCCTGACTCTAGACGGGCTTATCCGTCAGGTTGACGAGAAAAGCGCCAACCGAGATAACATTTTCGCTGTTCGTGGCGCGCCAGAGGTTACTTAAATTGCAAAATATAAGGAAGGCGGCACAGACGGCTTTATGTAACGGGAAGCTGACAGTGGGAGTGTCGGAGCGCAAACCATCCCCCGCGACTTCCGACGCTACAGAGATCGCGATCGAATTGAGCGCATATCCGGCCAACTCAAACAGTTTCGTCGTGTTGCCACCTGCTACGACAGAACTGCGCTGTCCTTCGCCAGCTTCCTAAACGTCACCGCCATCCGCAAATGGCTGTCGTACTTTGTCAACGCGACCTAGCTCAGGGCCGATCGGCGGGGAGCAGGTCACACCATTAGGCTACGCATTACGCTTGAAAATAGGAGCTATAAATCATGTGGCTTCAAGTAGGAATGCGCCTGAAAGCTGCCCGGCACGGCATGACTCAACTTGATGCGGCAATGCTGGAACGCTGTACCCAACAGCCTGATCGGCGGCTCCGGGTTTGTCTTTTCTCCAGAGACCGTCTTCCGGCTGGCAAGGAAGAAGGTCCAACGTCAAAATTTTGCGATGACTTCTTCGTCGCAGACAATATCGAACAGAGCATTACGCGGGGGCTGCCCCTGCTGTTCCTCTCCTTCGCCTTCCTGCCTAAGGCTAAGTTCCTTGGGCGTTTCGTCCGTCTGCGCATAGTGGCGCATGAACGTGCGCATAACGTGGGCCACCCCCTCCTCGCGCACCTCACGCAAATCGTCAGCAAAATAGGCGCCGCGGTTGTAGGATCCCGTAATGATCTCATATGATGGGAAATAATCGACGTGGTCGTATTTGCGCCACATCTCATCCGCCACCACGCGCAGGACTGCTTTACTATAAGTAGTCGACACCAATGCATGACGATGCTCAAACGTAGCAATGAGCGGCACTGGCGAGACAGTCAAGATAATGCGGCAACTTGGATTGATACGTTTCAAGTGAGCTATAACATCATGCGAATCCTGGCGGATAGAATCCACGTCGAAGTTGACAAACTCATACTCGTCTTCATCCATTACCCCTCCCGCGACACCCGGAGCGAGCGGAAAGACCGCGCCTTCCTTGCGAGACCGCCAGCCTTCGGTCAAGCCAAGGGTAAATACAAAAACGTCCATTTCACGTAGCATCGTACGAACGGCTTTATAGTGCACGTCGCGCGAAGCATGTAGCGCCTGCTCATCAGGGTAACCATTCGGCTCTATCTGTGGTCGATAAGGATCGACAATGCCCTCTCCTCCCCTGGCCGGCCACGTCGCCTCTTCGGGACAGTAAACACCTTCTACTCGTTCGATTAGCTGGAGCAACTGGCGTACGGTGTAGATGTTTCCAAAGCGAGCGCTAAACACGCTGTAATTTCGCGCCTTAGCTTCTTCGTCCGCCATTCCAATCGGCGGAGACTCCGGAACGTAATAATGGAAGCCGCTAGCCTTAAGTGTGCGGGCAATATGCTGAGCGAAGCAACTCCCTGCGGTCGCAACCTTGTCCTCCGGAGTTATACGAAATTTCGGATCAACTACCGGGTCCATTTGTTCGGGCTGCGTCCTCGCTACCGAATTCTTCCAGAACTGAACCTTGTCGGCCCCTGCATAAGGATTGCCGAGTGTCTTAGCCTTTGGAGAGGAACCGCGCAGGCCCAACTTCTCCGCGAACCCGCTAACGTCGACGTTAAGGGATTCCAATGTCGCACGGTCATAATTGGAATAATTGTCGTAAGAGGCGCTAACGAATTCACGTAGTCCAAGAGTGCCATGGGGGTCGTTTATCTTAAACGCAGTGCTACCGCGCAAGCCGAACCTTTCGGCGATCTCAGGATAGATCGGCCAAATTGGTTGAGACTTAAGCGGATCAACAAGGTATTCGTGCTTACTCTCGGCAAAATAGAACATACCGACGCGCTGGAGCAACTCGCGAGCAATGTCTTCCATGACAGCTATTGTAGGGTGATTGCTCGAGTACATAAATGCTTTGCCGCGACTCCACTTTTCCAACAATCCTCCAAGCGGCATTTGGCAGGCCTCACCCTCGCTCAGCAACTGCCGACGTGACTCCTGCCATTGGTCAAAGTAGCCAATACGAGCATAAACGTCGGCATTGTAGAAGGTTACAATCTCGTCAAGCGGAATGCCTTCGCGATAGCCAAACATAGCCAGAGCCGAATTGTAAATGTAGAGCGGTCCAAATACCGTCTCAGGTTCGCCCCCAAACTTGCGTCCGCGCACGAAGGTTAGGTCAGGATGATAGGCAGAAAAGGCGATATTTGGAAAATATATAACTTTATGCGCAAGCTCAGCAGGCACCATGTATTGTAGCTGCAAATGTGAAAAAATGAAGGCGCTGTCGTCTAAAATGGTGCGTAATTGCGACGGATTAGCCATGATCTCATGGATCATATAAGTGTCGATCTCGAAGCCGTGATTAAGCGCGGCGATGCAAGCCGCTAGGCTGTCCTTCTGACAATTCGCGATGATAGACAAACGCATGATGCCTCCTAAACGTTACCCTTAGCCGCAAGCATACGACGCAAGGAATCCTCCAGCTTAAGCCCCTCGATTGCCCCTTGTACAAGTTCTTCAAGTTTAGTCACGTCGCCGAGCAGCCGCCATACTTCGTTCTTACGGACAAAAGCTGGATTGACTTTGACACTGATCTCATGCCCAGTCATTTCAGTCAGCATATTGAGAAGCGCTTGTATCGAGACAGGGCGTCCCGTGCACAAGTTGCAGATTTCTCCGATCGCCTGCGGGTTGAAGGTCAGCTTTGCGATCAGACTGCACGCATCAGCAATATCGATGTAATCACGAAATACATTGATGTTACCCAAATGGATTTCTGATAAACGTTCATGAAAGGCGTTGATCAGCTTGGGCATTATGAACTCACCAGACTGCATCTCCCCTATAATATTAAACGGGCGAATAATCGTATAGCTAATGCGCTCAGCGTGGTTAATTAACACCCGCTCGGCACAGAATTTGCTCATCCCGTAGTGGTGTACAGGTTTTGGGCACAGACCTTCGTGCAGAAAATCAGTGTCTTGGTTGCCATAGACCCCAGCCGTGCTGATGAACATGAACCGCACTTGGTGAGGCAGAGCCAGCGTTGCGCGAATCATGTTTTCGGTACCGACTGTATTCACCCAGTAATAATCCTGGGCAACCGAAGAAGTAACACTAGAAATTGCAGCACAATGAATCACGATTTCGGGCTGCACCCGATGAAAAATATCTTCGACAGCCTGCTGGTCGCGAATGTCGCAATAAAAAATCGGAGCATCGACTTGTGACCGGCTGGCTGTTCCGAACACTTCATGCCCCATACTTCCAAGGTGTTGGAGCAGGTGCGTTCCTAGAAATCCGGTAGCACCAGTGATAAGAATGCGCGCCATGATTGTAGAGTCTCCTCTTAATCGCTTGCTGCCGCTTCTAAAGTGGTCTTGGCTGATCCACTAAACAAGCTGTCGTAGGCGGCGTAGAGCTTGTCCTTCAGCATTTCGGTCGCCTCCTCCCAAGAAACCGGTTGCCATTCAGTTCTAATACGCTCTTCCAACGGAACTAGCTTATCCGGATGGTTAGCATAAAACGCGATACGTTCGGCCCAACCTGCTGCATCGAGTGGGTGGATGAACTCCACGAACTTTCCGCCGCGCTCACGGAGCGGAGGCGTGTCCGACACCAAGCAAAACTTCCCGTAGGATAAGCTCTCTGGAAGTGGGAGGCTCCACCCCTCGTAGAAGCTGGGGAGCAACGTGAAGCGCGAATGACGGTACAGAATATCCAGTCCTTCGTCACTCGGGTTGACGGTGATGATCTTTCCTTTGGTCCGATTGTCCGCAGCCAATGTCGCGAGGAAGTCGTCATTGTTCCAGCCCGGTTTGCCTACAAAAACCATCTGCAGCGGCCTGTTCAGCATTTCGCGCTGCTGCATCAGCAGGTAAGCGCGGTAGAGAGTCTCGTGATTCTTCCGCGGCTCCAGCGTCCCAACCGCCAGCACAAAGTCTGAATTGATGCCTATTCCGTCGAGGTAGGAATGATCGTGATGCAGGTCGGTCGCCATGTCGGGCGTGATATCGAAGCCGAGCATTACTGCGTCGCCTTTGGGCGTTTTCCATCCGCGCCGTTTCTGTAGCGCTTCGCCGTCGCGCTGCGCGGTAAGGCCGCCATAAACTAGATAGTCGAAGTTGTTCGAAACGAAGTCGCAGAACGGTTCGTACCCATCGACGGTTTCCGATTTGTGGATCTGCGGCCAGTCAGATGGAGTGAAATCGTGCATGAAGTGGGCAAGCAACGTGTCGCCGGCTTTTGAACGAAGACGATTGACTAGATGCGTATAAGTCAATTGCGGCTCACCGTCCTTGTCGTAAAATCCAAAGTCAATTCCAGAGAAAAAGACGATTGATCCTGCGGGAAAAGACTCAAGATAAGCCGGACTCTGATGAGGATCAGACATGTTGCGCAGTGGACTGCGAAATGCCTTACCTTCTCTTTCGTGCTGGCTCCAGAACGTGTTGAAATTGTTATAAGACTGGCTTAAATCCTTGCCGTCGTCCATCCACGACAAATAAGAGGGGTCAATCTCAAAAAAATGTCCGTTCTCCGATGCAAAAAATCGCGTCGACGGTACAATCTCGCGAAGAGTCTTCGCATACATCAATTCCACCCGGGTGACGCCGGTAAGCGAACTGTTCCAGTTTAGGTAACTCAGCGTGAGATCCATCCAGATCACCGGGGGCTTGCGACCACGACCGCCGGAGAGATGCTCATCATTAAGCTTTACCAGATTTTTGAAGGCTAAACCCGCTGCATCGTACCAAGTCGTCATTTGCCACTGGGCTGCAATACGCTGTTCGCGCACGACCAGCTTTTCATGATCCTGAGCATAGTCGATAATAGCACGCGCCCAAGCCATAATGTCGATAGGATCAATGAAATCAGCCAATTCGGTCCCAATTTCACGCAGCGGCGGTGTATCCGCGCACAGGCACAGCTTCCCATATGCAAAGCTTTCAGGCAGCGTCAAACTCCAGCCTTCGTAAAAACTTGGAAGCAGCGTAAAGAGGCAGTTGCGGTAAAGCGCTGATAACTGGTCATCGCTTGGAGTCCGCCGCAGAATACGATCCTTCACCCGCGGATCTCTGGCCATTTGATCATTGAGATTGTGGATGCGATGTCCATTTTGCCCACATATCACAAGTTGTGGCAATGGGACCGGAGAAAGATCCTGAGCCAGCAAATAGGCGCGGTACAGCGTGTTATAGTTCTTCCGCGGCTCGGCAGTACCAACGGCCAGCATGAATGGCCCTGTGACGCCCAATTCCGAAAGCGCGGTGACGTCGTCAGCCCTGCCCGCAGCCTCGACGATGTCGGACCCAAAGCGAATTGCGCGGCCCGGCAGTACTGGCCACTTACGTTCGGACTGCAGAGCCTCGACATCACGCCGCGTGTTCTCTCCACCAAACAATAAGAAATCGCAATTATACGATATCCATTTCAGGTAATGTTCAAATTGTGCCCGATCATTCTTCGCATAAAAGTGCTCTGTTTCGGGACGCAGCATGATGATATCATATATAAGGTAGGCCAAAGCGACTCGAGGCGCCTGCTCCTTAACCGCCGAGAATAGTCGCTCCTTCTGAGAGTCCTTCCATCCCATGGAGAAGATCAAGTCGTCCTCTCCAAAAGGGTGGAAAAAGGCATTGGTGTCGGGAACTTCCACCTGCACCTTGCCCGCTTCACCACCCTTGCGGCCAAAAAAAACCATGTAGGCTTCGGTGACATTCTCAGCCTCCAGAAGCCATTTTAACTGACTCTCCTTGACCTCTGCAAACCCGTGGTTCGCTTGCATAGAGAAGCGCAAGTTAGGATATATCTTTTTCAGGTTACACGCCATCTCGAGTTCGGCACGAATGATGCCAACGACTCCTGAAGTCCATTGAAGGGACGTGGTCAGATCGAACCAGAAATTGCGGAAGCGCTCCCCTCCTTTAACAGGAACAGCCGATACCTGCCGCGTCCATTCATCGACCGGTACTGAGGTGATTTGATACGGACTAGAAGATGGGGCTGGCGCAAACATTGCAACGGATTGTGACGACGCAGTAACATCCGCACTTGTTTCTGCTACGGGCGGCCGCGAGCCAGTTTTGAACAGCCCCTTGAACCTTCCGCGTGCTGAGATTTTACGCTTACGTGCGGCATTCAGCAAAGGAGAATGATGAAGCCCCTTAGACCTGCACTCATCGCTTTCCGCGAACTCGATCAGCATAGTGAGTTTGGGCCTTCCCTTCGCAAGAAGATCAAGGTGATGCATCAGCCCCCCCTCGTCGGGCTCCCTATTCAGAATGAGCCGATAGCAAGCCTGCACGAACTCCGTGCCGTCTTTAGCAAGAAGTCCGTCCAGGCCAACATCACCTGCAATAACCATCTACTTCGCCTCTCAGGAATGCATAATCAATACCGTCGTGATGCGTCGATCAGCGGTCGGACATTATGTTCGGCCAACATAATAATGGCCGAAAAAATTAGAAGGAAAAGCCACGTATATTGCGATCAAGGTCAGCATTGACCATCATCTTACACATCTGCTCAAGCGTAGTCTTGGCTTCCCAGCCAAGTACACGCTTGGCCTTCTCTGCCGAGCCGATGAGCAGATCGACCTCAGCCGGGCGATGGAATTTTTCATCAATCTGCATTACGATATTGCCGGTAGCCGTATCGACTGCGACCTCGTCAAGGCCCTGCCCGCGGAACTCTATGTCCATTTGCGCTGCTTTGAACGTCATACGGACGAAGTCCCGAACGGTTTGGGTACGATTAGTCGCAAGCACAAAGGTGTCAGGCTGATCAGCTTGGAGCATCATCCACATGCCCTCGATATATTCTTTGGCATACCCCCAGTCACGTTGGGCGTCGAGGTTGCCGAGGCTGAGGAACGGTAGCTTGCCCAGCTTTATTTTAGCGACACTGTCGGTTATTTTGCGCGTCACAAATTCGCGACCACGCAGCGGGCTCTCGTGGTTGAACAGAATGCCGCTTGCACCGAAAATGTCGTAACTTTCTCGGTAGTTCACCGTCATCCAGTGGGCATAGAGCTTAGCTACGCCATAGGGGCTACGCGGATAGAAAGGAGTATCCTCTACTTGAGGGACGGCCTGCACCTTGCCAAACATCTCCGATGTGCTCGCTTGGTAGAAACGCACCTTGCGATTGGTAAGCCGGATGGCCTCAAGCAAATTCAGGCAACCGATACCCGTGATCTTCGCGGTCGTAGTGGGCTGCTCAAAGCTGACGCCAACAAAGCTCTGAGCCGCAAGGTTATAGATTTCATCCGGCTCCACTGTCTGGACCAGATGCAGGTTCGCTCCCAAATCTGTTAGGTCATACTGAAGAAGCTCAAGGTTTGGATCGTTCTGGATACCTAATTCTTCTATTCGCCAGAAGTTGACCGAGCTGGACCGTCTATAGGTTCCATATACTTTGTAGTTTTTTGACAGAAGAAACTGAGCAAGATAAGCGCCATCTTGACCAGTAATGCCCGTAATAATAGCCTTCTTCATGTTATTCATAATTCCCTAGTTGCCCGGAGCCCTATGTTCTTTAATCGACAGGCATGACAAGATGTCTTTAAAAGAATCCTTCCAAGTCGGAAGCGAATTTTCTTCTCCCGGTGCAGCGGCAGCGTCATGATCCAGCCATTCTCTGAGAGTGCCAGCTAAGAGCAGAGGAGCATCTTGCGAAAAATAGGTTATCTTTGCAAGATTCATCGCACGGAAAACAGGCAAGTCTCGCGCCAATACCGGAACTCCGTGTTGTAGCGCCTCTACCAGCGGCAAGCCGAAGCCTTCGGCCAGAGAGGGAACGATCACGCCATGTGCTAGAGCGTAAAGACAACCAAGAAACTCATCGCTGGCGTTGTCGAACCAAAAGAACCGTCGCCCGGCCTCTGGGTGGGTGCGAATGCGGGCTTGGAGAGCCTCGGTCCGCCAACCTATACGGCCGACGAAGACTAATGATACGTCGTCGTATGATGCTTCTTGCCAAAGCAAATTGAAAGCGGGCAGCAGATAGGTATGCCCCTTGCGCGGCTCGATTGTGCCCACCACTAGCAATGTACGTCGCTTGCCCAGTTCGGCAAGCAGCGGTGCGGCGCCAGCAGGCATTCCCGTCGTCGGCGAGGAACTGCTGATATCGCTGCCAAGGCGCATACAGTGGATTTGCAACCTAGCGTTACCCCGCCATGGTCGCGCTGCGATCCAAGCTTCAAGGTCTTGTGCGACATGCTGCGAGATGCAGATGATCCGATCGCTATGCCGAGTGACAACCCTCAGCCAACGCCGGTAGTTGCGTCGAGTTTTAGGATTAAACCAGTCTGGGCGTTGCTCCGGCAGGAGATCATACATCACTACGGCTATCAGACAGCCGTTACGCTGCCATTGCCTGATCTGCCGTTGATGGCGCGGCAAGATATTTGCGGCAAGATCCAAGCTCAGAAAGATGTCGTCTGATTTAGCTTCGACCGGGCCGGACGGCACCCCAACTGGTGGGGTTCTACCCATCAGAAGGGCAGCGCCCCAATCGACATAGGCATAACCCTCCTTGCGAGTTGCGAAGACCGGCCGCACCACATAACCTTCGAGCTTCGCGTCCAGCAGCGCCCATAACAGCGCACGCACAACACGCTGAATTCCCGTATGGGAGTCGCTGCGAACTATAACGGAGACATCGACTAGCAATTCACGCATAGGGGTACTGCGCGCCGCCTTTGCCCGCACAGCCTTTCGCCTGTTCATCCAACTAGAAAAAGGTGATAGCTTCGTCGCCACCAGATTACTGCGCAAGATAAAATTCATAGGCTTCGGGCACATTATCGAACATCATCAGCTTTGTATCGCTGAGAACGGCAGCCCGTTCGCAATGCGCTTGAATATAATTAATGTCGTGAGATACAAAGATCATTGCTCTGTCAGCCCGACGCTCGAACAACTCCACATGACATTTATCGTGAAAGCGCTGATCACCGACTGCGATGATTTCATCAATGAGAAAGCAATCGAATTCGATAGTCATGGAAATCGCGAAGGCGAGACGTGCTAACATGCCTGACGAATAGCTGCCCACGGGTTCGCGCAGATAGCGGCCGAGTTCGGAGAACTCCTCCACAAACGGCACTTTGGATTCAGGATCAACGCCGTAGACCCGGCAGATAAATCGCAGGTTATCCAGACCAGTCAGCGTAGTCTGGAAAGCACCTCCAAACGCCAGCGGCCATGACACCGACATCTGCCGGTCGATGCGACCACGGGTTGGATTCTCCACACCACTAAGAAGGCGGATAATTGTAGATTTGCCTGCGCCATTGCGACCGAGAATACCGAGCTTTTCGCCCGGGTTGACATCAAAATTGATGTCACGCAGCACGACCTTCAGTCCGCTACGCGTGGGATAGCTCTTGTAGACGTCACGAATAGTTATCATTTGGGTATGACCGTACGACTGACCTGCCGCAGCTTTGCAAGACTCAGGAGCGTAAGAACGCTATTGCAGAGGACAACGTAAGAGACGCTGTAATGTGCGGTGAACAACGAGCCAAAATAGCCGTCACGCAAATATTCCACGCAATTGAGCATGGGTAGATAGAGCAGCAGATCACGCGGGCCTTCCGGAAGGATTTCCAACAGGAAACCCGCGCCTGACAGAGGGAACAGCAAATAGGCGGTAGGATGCCAGAATTTTTCTATCAGTTCATAGTGCTCGGATAGCGCCCCTAGAAAGATCGCCAGCGCCATGCCAAACCATGCCAGCAGCGCCCACGCAGCGATGACCTTCAGGATGTCCTCGGGCGGTTCAATCCAGCCGATGTAAATAAAGATCAGACTGAGCAAAAAAAAGGACATTGTCGCACCGGCCGCTTCAAGAAGTAGCCTAGCGACAAAAATATCAATAAGCTTGACGTTACGGTGATACATCAGCGCAAGATTAGGCTGTATGGACAAAATCGCGCGCGAGGGCATGTTGCGCCACAATAGGACCGAGGAATAGCCACTCAGCGCAAAAACGGTGATCGGCAAGTCTGAACCATGCTTCGCACCCGATATAGTCCATAGCGCGGTGATGCCCAGCGTGAACATCATCGGTTCCGCGAACATCCAGAGAAACCCGATGTTATGGCGCCCAAACCGCGTCAGTGTCTCACGCATCAAGAGCGCGAAGATTACTCGACGTTGCAACTGCCAAGAGCGCCAGAGCGACGTTGTGGAATTGTCCGCAGCCATCAGCGATCAGTCTCGATGCTCGCGCAGCCCGGCCAAAAGCATCGACAACACACCCCATGCTACAAGACCGAGCGCTAAAGTGGAGAAGATGCTTCGTAGACGCTTTGGCTCTACCGCTTCGTCAGGCATGTCGGGCTGGACAATTCGCTCGAGATAGACCTGCTTCCGACGAGCTTCGTTACGCGCGCCTTCCAGAGATGTCATTGCGCTCGCCAACTGCCTGTCGGCAAATTTACTTTCTAGGACGAGGCGCTGATACTCGACGCTGGCACTAGCCAAAGAGCCACCGCCGCCAGTGATCTTGCTAGTCTCACGCTCAATTTCTGTGGAAAGCCCGTCAATGCGGGTCTTGAGGACCGGAATCTGTGGATTGTCGGGCGTATAGGCGCGCAGTTGCAACAGTTGGGTCTTGGCCGAAATCAATTCATCCTGCAGTTTTGATATAAGCTGCAGTTGAATGCCTGCCTGCTGTTCGGGGTCAACGAGGCCGCTGCGGTTACGGAAGGCAGCCAAGGCCAGTGCAGTTCGCTCCGCTTCCTTACGCGCCTCAGCGACTTCGGCTTGAGAAAAGCGGATAAGATCTTCACGGCTACGATTGCTGAGACGGTTGACCAATGCCTCGCCTAAATCTAGCAGACGCTTATTCATGGTAAAAGCATCGTTGGCACTGTAGGCACGCACCTTCAAGATGCCGATCGACGAGGCTGTCTCGTTCTTCACTTCCACCCGGCGCCGGAAGAAGCGGTACTTTCTTTCGAAAGTAGCTTGATTTCCGAAGGAATAGAAGCGCTCGAATTGATCGAGCCCGGGTCCAGCGATCATGCGATCAACAAATCCGTCGTGATTAAGCGCCTTAAGCGCATCGCGCGATTCCACATATTCCTGCACGGCATAGATCTCGTCGCCAGCAACCGAGACGCCGGGAGCTTTAAGCAAAGCTCCTAGGGCCGAGGATGTCTGCTTGTCGGGACTGCGGATAACGAAACGCGACTCCGAAACATAGACATCGGCTGCGATTAACCCAAAATACAAGATCGCCGCAACTGTCGGAATAGCGACCGTGATTAAGAAGATCGGGTCGATTTTTTTCAACCGAACAGCAGACAAATCGCGCATTGTTCCTTCCGGGCAGAGCACCATTGATGCGCTGCGCTATTCTGTGACGGCCCGACAGCCTGACCGGGGTCGAGCCTCAATCTGCCGATTGTTGCAAACTGCGGCGCTTTGCCCGACATTCCACGGATTTGCAACACTTGTCATTGGCTCATCCATTACAGCGGTAAAGGGGGCTACCTTAGATCCGGCACGCCCTGCAAAAGCAAGCCATGGATTTGGCTTGCACGCCCTGCTTTGGCCACAGCAGTTACACATCCACCAGGCTAAATGAAGCGGTGCGATGACACGCATTTCGGGGAGAGCGCCTGCATATCAGTCATAAGACTGCCGAAGAAACGCTGCGATTGGTAGATGACTTTAGATGGGCTCGGCTGTATCGCACCGAACGGCAGCGATCCCTAGTTCATATTTATACAAGAAGGTTTTCCAGATGACCAGACCCGGCGGTTCTTCGGCGCTTCCTCAAGCCGGAAATCTCTTCAGGCTTGCGATGCTGACCTTATCGGCGCTGTCCTCGGCTGCTCTGACCTCCGGATGCACCGCAATGAGCGCCGCCGGCCCCTCCCCCCAGGCAGTTGCCCGAGCTAACGGCCAGCCTATGGACAGCGCTGGCATTAAAATCATGGACCTGACAGATGGGTTGACGCGACTAATAGCCGCCAATCAGCATACCGCCCTCTTCTCCGAGGCATTTGCCGAGTCCGTCACCAGCGACATTCTGGTCGGTAAGGGTGACCAAATCGAGATCACCATCTGGGAGGCCCCGCCTGCGACCCTGTTCGGCACTGGCGGCAGTGACATCACGACTGCAAGCAATGCACTCGCGCTCGACACCAACCGCATCGCGCGCCGGACGGGACTGCCAGGACAAACCGTGGGTGCCGATGGCCGGATCAACGTGCCCTTCGCCGGCAGCATCCAGGCAGACGGGCGAAACACTCAGCAGATTGCTGCCGATATAGTTGCTCGACTCCGTGGCAAGGCTCACGAACCCCAGGTTATGGTAAAGATAGCTGACAACGCAGCCAGCAACGTTACCGTCGTAGGCGAAGTCACGCGCAACCTGCGGATGCCTCTAACCGCCAAGCGCGAACGCTTACTCGATGCGGTTGCTGCGGCTGGCGGCGCCCGCCAGCCAGTGGGCAAGACCACAATTCAAGTTACCCGCGACAACCTCGTAGAAACTTTGCCGCTGAAAACCATCATAACCGATCCGCGCCAGAACATCATTCTTCGCCCTGGCGACGTCATAACCGCCCTATTCCAGCCTTATAGCTTCACGGCATTGGGCGCAATCGGGCGAAACAGTGAAATCGATTTCGAAGGCACCGGCCTCACCCTAGCGCAAGCGCTCGGCCGGATCGGCGGCCTAGATGACACCCGAGCCAATGCGCAAGGCATCTTCATCTTCCGTTTAGAGGACAAGGCGGCACTCGGGCTGGCTGACGATCACGATGTACGCACCACGCCGGACGGCAAGGTTCCCGTAATCTTTCGCGTTAAGCTCCGCGATCCCGAAGCGTTCTTCCTTGCTCAGTCATTTTTGGTGAAGAACAAGGACGTGATCTACGTTTCCAATGCGCCGCTCGCCGACATCCAGAAATTCGTAAATATAATTGGCTCACTCGTCTACCCGGTCATCAGCGTTCAAAACTTCACTCAGTGAGAATTAGGCAACGAACATGGTGGCAAGATAGATTGGTAATTGAGTGATGCGTATCGGCTTAGGCGCGGAAGCCCTTTCTCTCCAACTCACCGGCATAGGCCGCTATACTTGGGAGTTGGCGTCCCGATTACCAAAAATGGCAGAGGTGGAAAACGTAAAATTTTTTCGCGAAAATATGTGGCACGATAACGCTGACCAGTTCATCCGGCCGAGCGGCCATCTTGCGCCTCGCCGGATATTGCCGCGCCAGATACGCGCTTGGTTCCACAAACGCGAATTATCGAAAGAGTTTTCGCAGCGGCTGTACCATGGCCCTAATTTTTTCTTTCCCGTTCAAGCAGAGAACGCTGTCGTCACAGTCCATGATCTGTCTGTCTTCCGATACCCTGAAACTCATCCGATTGAACGGATTAGGCAATTTGAAAAGGAGTTTTCCCGTTCGATCGATCATGCCCGACACATCATCACGGACACCGTATTCATCAAAGATGAATTGGTAGAGATGTTCGGCGTGTCCCCGCAGCGTGTTACCGCTATTCCTCTAGGCGTGTCCGAAGAATTCTTTGACATCGGCGATGAGGAGAACGATCGCGCGCTCATTGCCGAACATGGCCTGTCTAACACCCGATATTGCCTGTGCGTTGCTACGATTGAACCGCGCAAGGGGTTGGACCATGCGGTTAGGGCTTTCCTGAATTATCGCGCAAGCACCAAGTCTGATGCCATATTAGTTATTGCTGGCGCTAGTGGGTGGAACAACTCCGACCTGCACAAACTTTTCGACGATGCGGCGGCAACTGGTGCGGTGAAGTTCCTTGGCTTCGTATCTGACCCGGCGCTGCGAGCGATCTATAGGCATTGCTCGCTCTTCCTGTATCCTTCTTTGTATGAAGGATTCGGCCTTCCTGTTCTAGAGGCAATGGCCTGCCGGGTCCCTGCCCTAGTTTCGAATCGCTCGTGCCTGCCCGAAGTATCCGGCGGAGTTGCGATGAACGTTGATGTACAAGATTACGACGCCTTCAAAAGTGCCATATCTAAGGGGATGGAAGATAAATCATGGCGGACACAAGCGATCAACGCTGGACTCATGCTTGCCCGCCAACTTAGCTGGCAAGAGTGTGTAAAGAAAACGGTTAGCCTATATTCTGATCTTCAGTAGATTATATTTTCGTTCCGAATTCACTTAAGCGATGATATTTATCCTGAATATTAACCCCATGCACTGCCGCCGTTCACTAAGTACAAGACGATTGGGAAAAATCTCCCCAATGCTGCTAGGGTCACGTTAGAGAATTTTAGCATCCATTTGGAGATGGAAGCGAAGCTTAGGATCAGGACTCATCGATGGAGCCAGAAGATGAAGCTGGCGGCAAGGCAATTGCCGAGAGGAAGGTGTGAGCACAGCGATCGTATCGAGTATGGATGCGTCGCCAGTCTTTGAGCTGCGCGAACATGTTCTCGATGCGGTGGGCTGGCGGTAGAGGGGTCGGTCGTGGGGGATATGGACCTTGCGATTGATCTTCGACGGGATGCACGGGGCGATGCCGCGCTGGATAAGCGCATGGCGGAACCAGTGGGCATCATAGCCTCTGTCGGCCAACATCGCCCTAGTCGGAGGCAGGGTATCGACGAGCATGGCGGCGCCCTTATAGTCGCTGGTCTGGCCTTCGGTCAGCGCCAGGCGAACGGGACGGCCGCTGCCATCGCACACGGCATGAAGTTTGGAAGTCAGACCGCCCCAGCTGCGTCCGATACAGCGGGGTAGAGCCCCTTTTTGAGCAGACTGGCGGCCATGCAATGAGCCTTGAGGTGCGTTGCATCGATCATCAACCAATCCGACGTGTCGCTACCGGCTGCCAGTTCAGTGAAGCTCCGGTTGAACACGCCCAGCCTGCTCCAGCGTATGAAACGGTTATAGATCGTCTTGGGTAGCCCGTAAGCCGCCGGCGCGTCGCGCCATCGCAGGCCGTGACGGATCACGAACAGGATACAGCTCAGAACCCGGCGGTCATCGACCCGCGCCACCCCGTGGAACAGCGAAAATAAGGGCTCGATCCGGCGCATCTGCGCTTCCGACAACAGCAACGGGTGGTCCATGACGACACCTCCGGCCGCCAATGAATCAACTCCCCGCCTGTTCTGCAACCAATTTAATAGGTCCTGACCTTAGCGCACAAGCATGAACGTCCCCACCGGAACGCCCCCCCGCCCCCACACGTTACCCACACCACCCCCCTCCCCGTCGCCACCCCGCGGAGCGCACCCCATGATTTTCGACAATTGGAGCGGACTGGTGCGGGTGTTGGGGCAGGGGGTGGGGGCTTATGCTGTTCTGATCCTGCTGCTGCGGTTGAGCGGCAAGCGGACTTTGTCGAAGATGAACGCGTTCGACCTGGTCGTCACCGTCGCCCTGGGGTCGACGCTCGCGACCGTCCTGCTGAGCAAGGATGTCGCGCTGGCCGAAGGGGTGGCCGCCTTTGCGGTGCTCATCCTGTCGCAATATGCGATTGCGGCGCTGTCGGTGCGATCGGGTGCGGTCGAGGCGATGGCGAAGTCCAATCCGTCTCTTCTGCTGCGCGACGGCATGGTCGATGATGCGGCGCTGGTTTCCGAGCGGGTAACGGGGGAGGAAGTCTGTGCGGCGGTGCGGGCCGCCGGCCTCGGCGATCTCGCGCTGGTCGCTGCGGTGGTGCTGGAATCCGACGGCTCGCTCAGCGTCATCGCCAAGGCGCAGAAGGGCGATGGGTCCGCCCTGCCCCATCTTGGCTCGCGGCCGTCATGAGCGATGATCCGCGTTTCGCGCTGGCAGAGGATCGCACCGACTTTGCCGAAGACCGGACGCTGCTCGCCCATGAGCGGAGCTTTGCCGGCTGGGTTCGCACCGGGCTGGCCTGTATCGGCATCGGCCTTGGCTTCAACGTGCTGTTTCAGGCGCTGTCGCCGACCTGGGTGCCCAAGGCGATTGCCTCCGGCTTCCTGTTGATCGGCATGTTCATCTTCACATCGGCCGAGCGCCGGGCGCGCAAGATGCTGGGCCGGCTGGAGCCGCATCATGTGTCCGAGCTCAAGCCCATGCGCATCCGCGCGCTGGCCTGGGCGCTCAACATCGCCACGGCCGCGCTGATCGCCGCCATCTGGTGGCTGGTGCAGGGCCAATGATATCGCGTCACGGGGCGCCGCCGTTGACGGATTGCGCCCGGCGAAATTTCCGGCATTATCTTGTCCTTGACCGCCGCAATGGTGGGACGTGCCGGATGGGAGAGCGATGTCGATGCGGGCATGCTGGATCGCGCTTGGCGCTACCCTGTCGAGCACCGCGCTGCCGGCGCAGGAGGCGGGCGACCGGGTCGATGCCGACATCCTCGTCATCGCCCGCAAGCTGCGCACGGTGCGGATCGACTATCAGACGGTCGGCTCCCATCTGAAACGCTGCGACATCATGCTGTCCAGCGGCGACGCGCGTATCGATCGCATCCTGTGCGCCATGCTCAAGGCCTGCGTGAAGGAAGGGAATGACGGCATCAGATCGGCACGGCGATGCCTCAGCGCCAAGATCGACGAAGTGGAAGCCTATCGCCCCTCGCTGGCGCAGGCGGACACGCACGCGCCTGCTGCGCCGCCTCCCGTGGTGCAGACCGTCCCCGCTCCGCCCGCGCCTCCGGCAGAACAGGCGGTCGAGCTGACCGTCACCGCGCCCAGGCTGCCGGCGGCCGGGCGATGGCGCTTCCGGGCCTTGCAGGCTTTCGTCAATATATCGGGCAGCAGCGGCGCGCCGAGCAGCTGGGAGCAATGTATCGCCCCCGACGCGACGGAAAACACGCTGGTACAGATGATCGGAGGCCAGGCACGGCGCGGTCCGGGCGGCGCTTGCCGGATGCTCAAGCTCAGCGTCGCCGACGGCAAGATTTCCGCCCGGCGCCGGTGCATCAACCCGACAAGCCGCCTGACGAGCAGGATCAGCGGGCGCTATAGCGCCGACCGGATCCAGTTCGAGATGGAGACCGAGATCATGATGCTGAAGCGCCCCGAGGAGGGCGAGGAGTCCCACCGCCAGACGCTCGCCAGCGTTGCAGGGTCACGGATCGGGGAGTGCAAGCGCTGATGATGCGCGCAATGCCAAGGATGAAGCAGGACCAGAGAGGGGCGAGCCAAGCCCTCCGAGGGGGCAGTGGTGGACAGGGCTGGATTCGAACCAGCGTACGGGAAACCCGGGCAGATTTACAGTCTGCTGCCTTTAACCACTCGGCCACCTGTCCAGTGCCCTACGCAGCCGATCGAAGAGCGATCGTCGCGCTGGAGGCGGCTCAATGGCGAAAGGAGGCTTGCCTGTCAATGGCTCTATGTGAAAAGAGCGCGACATGAAAAAAGCTCATCGCTCCGCAAAGCCCAAGGGCGCCTTTCCGCGCTTCTATGGACGCCACGCCGTCACCGCCGCGCTCGCCAACCCCAATCGCGTCGTTCGCAAGATCTGGGGCACGCGCGACGCGCTCAATGCGCTGGACCTGCCGCCGGTCCTGCCGATCGTCTATTCCGATGTCGCCGACCTTGGCCGCATGGTGCCGTCCGACGCGCCGCATCAGGGCATCGTCGCGGAGGTCGAGCCGCTGGACGATGTGTGGCTGGGCGAGGCGCTGGAACAGGGCGTGGACGACAAGCGGCCGGTGCTGGTGCTGGATCAGGTGACCGATCCGCATAATGTCGGCGCCATCCTGCGGTCGGCGGCGGCGTTCGATGCGCTCTGCATCGTCACGCAGGACCGGCATGCGCCGCCCGAATCGGGTGTGCTGGCGCGCGCGGCATCGGGCGCGCTGGAGATCGTGCCCTGGGTACGCGTCGTCAATCTGGCGCGGGCGCTGGATGAAATTGCCGAGGCCGGCTATTGGCGGATCGGGCTGGACGGCGAAGCGGATACGGTGCTGAGCGAGGCGATCGGCGAATCGCGCGTGGCGCTGGTGCTGGGGGCCGAAGGCGAAGGGTTGCGCCACAACAGCATCGCCCATTGCGACATGCTGGCCAAGCTGCCGATCAGCCCGCGCATGGAAAGCCTCAACGTCTCCAACGCCGCGGCGATCGCTCTGTACGCGACCGCCAGCCGGTAAGCCTGGATTTTTACGACGCGCCGTTCGGCCGTCTGAGGCCGAACGCAAAAACATCCCGCCGGGACGCGGCGCGCTCCGAAAGGCGCCGCGTCCCGGCGAAGCCGGTCAGTCTTCCGGCGCGATGGTGACGCGCAGGCCGTCGAGGCTGTCGTTCAGTACCAGCTGGCAGGACAGGCGGCTTTCCTCGGTGCGGTTGTCGCTGCTGTCGAGCAGGTCATTTTCATCCTCGCTCATCGCCGGCAGGCTGTCGGCGAAGGCGGGGTCGACATAGACATGGCAGGTCGCGCAGGAACAGCAGCCGCCGCACAGGGCCAGCAATTCATCGAAGCCATTGTCGCGGATGACCTCCATCACCGAAAGGCCGCTGTCTCCATCAACAGTCTGTTCGGCGCCCGTACGGTTGACCACGATAAGCTTCGGCATATACCCAATCCCTTCGGCAATTTTCGTCGCTGTGACGGAGCAACCGCCAGAAATCAAGGGTAGGATGGCGACGCCATGGTGACGACGGCCGAACATATGCGCACCAGCCTGGATGCGATCGGGCTGGTCGAGCCGCGCTTCGCGGCGCTGATCGCGCGCATCGGCTACCCCCCGCCCCGGGTGCGCGAGCCGGGCTATGAGACGCTGCTGCGGACCATCGTCGGGCAGCAGGTGAGCGTCGCGTCGGCGGCCGCGGTGTGGCGGCGGCTGGAGGCGGAGCTGGGCGCGGGATGCGCGCCGGAGGTGCTGCTGACCCGCGATCATGACGCGCTGCGCGCCTGTGGCCTGTCGCGCCAGAAGCAAAGCTATGCCCGCAGCCTCGCCGAACTGGTGATCAGCGGCGAGCTGGACCTCAACGCCCTGCCCCGGGATGATGAGGAGGCGATCGCCCAGCTGGTGCGGATCAAGGGCATTGGCCGCTGGTCCGCCGAAATCTACCTGCTCTTTGCCGAAGGGCGGCCGGATATCTGGCCGGCCGGCGATCTGGCCGTGCAGATTGCGGTCGGGCGCATCATGGGCCTGCCCGAGCGGCCGTCGGAAAAGGCGACGCGGGCGCTGGCGGAACAATGGCGCCCGCATCGGGGCGCCGCCGCGATCATGGCCTGGCATCATTATAATCAGGGGCTGGACATGCTGGAGAGCTGAGCCTCCCGCCGCCAAGCCCCCTTCATCAAAGGAATTTCCATGCCCCTGCCCCACGCCCGCTACATCGTCGTCCAGCATGAGAATGTCTGGAAGATCAATCTCGACAATCGCTATTTCGGCCCCTTCGACACGAAGGAGGCGGCGGTTGCCAGCGCGACGGACACCGCGAAGGGCGCGGGGGAAAAGGGCTATCCGGCCTCGGTCCTGCTGCTGAACGGCACCCGGTTCGACACGCTTTGGACCAATGTGCCGGACGACCAGCCGGCCGGCTGAACCGGCACGGGAGCCGAAGCAGGTGCGGGTTGGCCGCCCTGTCATGGAACTTCAACGCAATTTGCGCATTTGAACGCTTCAGTTTCGCAGGCGCAGGCATGGCCAAGACCATATTGATCGTTGAAGACGAGATTTTCGTCGCCCTGGAGATCGAGCAGATCGTCGAGGACGCCGGCTTTCATGTCGGCGCCATCGCCGCCGATCGCGCGGCGGCGCTGGCGGCCGCGCCCGACTGCGACATTGCGCTGGTCGATCTCAACCTGCGCGATGGTCCGACAGGGCCGCAGATCGGCATGGAGCTGGCCACCCGCCATGGCGTGCGCGTCATCTATGTGACCGCCAATCCGGCGCAGATCGGGCAAGCCGCCGCCGCCGCGCTGGGCGTCATCACCAAGCCGTTCCGGGCGGAGAGCATCGCCGCCGCGCTGCGGCTGGCCGCCGCCGACATGCCGCAGCCGGACATCGCCGAGATTGTCGGCTTTACGCCTTTTCCGACGCCCGGCTCATCGACCGCGCTGGAACCCACAAGATAAGGCGCAGCCCTTCGGGCCGCCATTCGCGGACAATGCGACCGCCCAGTTGCCGCTCGACACTGAGCGCCATCAGCCGGCTGCCAAATCCCTGCACCTGCGGATCGGCGGCAAGGGCGGGACCGCCCTGCTCCACCCAGTCGATCCGCATCTCCTCCCCTTCGCGGGCGACATCCAGCCGCACGGTGCCGCCGGCGACCGAGAGCGCACCATATTTGGCGGCGTTGGTCGCCAGTTCGTGGAACAGCAGCGCCAGCGGCGTTGCGGAACGGTCATCGATGGCGGGATCGTCGCCGCTGATCATGATGGGCGATCCCGCCGCGCCGCCATAGGGCGCGAAAATCTGGGCAAGCAGCCCCCGCAGCGACCCCCGGTCGCTGTCCGGCCCCGCCCCCCGTTCGCCATGATGGGGCCGTACATAATCATGCGCGCGGCCGAGCGAGAGGATGCGGTCGCGCAAATCATCGGCGACGGGCGCGATCTCGGGATGCTGGCGGGCGGACAGGCCGATCAGCCCCGCGATGACCGAGAAGATATTCTTGATCCGATGCGAGAGTTCATGCGCGATCATCTCGCGCTCCTCCATCATCAGCTTCTGTTCGTGTATCTCGGTGCAGGTGCCGATCCAGCGGCTGATACGGCCGCTCGCGTCGCGGATCGGCAGCGCCCGCCCCAGCGTCCAGCGATAATCGCCATTCCGGTCGCGCAGCCGATATTCGACTTCATAAGGCTCGCCGCTGTCGAGCGAATAGCGCCAGCGCGCCCAGGCGATGTCGCGATCATCGGGGTGGACCATGCGGCTCCATTCGGCCCCGTCGGTCTCGCCCGGCGGGACGCCGGTATAGTCATACCAGCGGGCATTATAATAATCATGATAGCCGTCGGGCCGCGTCGCCCACACCATTTGCGGCATGGCATCCGCCAGCGTGCGGAACAGGCGGTCGCTTTCCGCTGCGTCGCGCGCATCGGCGACCTGACGGGCGATGAGGTCGCGGTCGCGCCGCCGTCCTTCCAGCTCGACCATCACCTGCCGCGCCAGCAGCGTCAGCCCCTGCCGCTGGAGCGGGGTGAGGTCCGCGCGGGGACGGTCATCGACCACGCATAATGCGCCCAGCGGCACGCCATCGCCGCCAATCAGCGGCGCACCGGCATAGAAACGCACGAAGGGCGCCCCGGTGACCAGCACATTGTCGGCGAATTGCGGGTCGCGCTGCGCATCGGGAACGATCAGCATCGTCTCCGCCTGCATCGCCTGGGTGCAGAAGGCGACGTCGCGCGGCATGTCGTTCAGATCGGTGCCGGCGCGGGCGAGAAAGCGCAGGCGTGTGTCCTCCGCGATGCTGATGACGCCGATCGGCGCATCGCACAGGGCGGCTGCAAAACGGCTTATCTCGTCCAGCGCCTCGAAGTTGCCGGCATCGAGATCATAGAGCGCCAGCAGCGCCGCACGATCCGTTTCGCAGTCCGGCCATTCAGCCATCGCTGACCCGCTCGATATCGGCGCCGACGGCGGACAATTTCTCCTCCAGCCGTTCATAGCCGCGATCGAGATGATAGACGCGCTGCACCTGCGTCTCGCCCTCGGCGGCGAGGCCGGCAAGAATGAGGCTCATCGATGCGCGCAGGTCGGTCGCCATCACCGGCGCGCCCACAAGGCCCGACACGCCGCGCACCACGGCGGTGCGGCCGTTGACGTTGATGTCAGCCCCCATGCGCGCCAGTTCGGGCACGTGCATGTAGCGATTTTCAAAGATCGTCTCGGTCAGCACCGATGCGCCGCTGGCCAGCGTCAGCATGGCCATGAACTGCGCCTGCATGTCGGTCGGGAAGGCCGGGAACGGCGCGGTCGACAGGCTGAGCGGCTTGAGCGGTCCCTGCGCCGACACGCGAATGCCGGTGCGGTGCGGTTCGACCAGCACGCCGGCCTCCCGCAGCGCGGCGAGGATCGCGTGCATATCTTCCGCCTTGGCGCCGATCAGGTCGAGCGACCCGCCGGTGATGGCGGCGGCGCAGGCATAGCTGCCCGCCTCGATCCGGTCGGGCATGACGCTATAGGTGGCGCCGTGCAGCCGGTCGCGGCCATGGATGACCAGCTTGTCGGTGCCCACGCCCTCAATGTCCGCGCCCATGGCGAGCAGCAGATTGCAAAGATCGACAATTTCCGGCTCACGCGCGGCATTTTCCAGCGTGCAGCTGCCCTTGGCCAGCACGGCGGCCATGATCGCATTTTCGGTCGCGCCCACCGACACCACCGGAAAAGTATAGATGCCGCCGGCCAGGCCGCCATCGGGCGCGCTGGCGCGGACATAGCCGGCGCTGATCTCGATTGTCGCGCCAAAGGCTTCGAGCGCCTTCAGATGCAGGTCGATGGGCCGGTTGCCGATGGCGCAGCCGCCCGGCAGCGACACGCGTGCCTCGCCCGCGCGGGCCAGCAGCGGACCAAGCACGAGGATCGACGCGCGCATCTTGCGGACGATGTCATAGGGCGCTTCGGTCGAGGTGACGCGGCCGGCGCGCAGCGTCATCACCCGGCCAAAATCCTCCGGCCGCGCGCCTTCGATCATGGTCGAAACGCCCAGCTGGTTCAGCAGATGGCCGAAACTGTCGACGTCGGCGAGACGCGGCAGGTTGCGCAGCGTCACCGGCTCGTCCGTCAGCAGCGCGCAAGGCAGCAGGGTCAGGGCGGCGTTCTTTGCGCCAGAGATGGGAAGGCGGCCGTTGAGCGCTTTGCCGCCGCGAATGTGAATGCGGTCCATCGCCCGGTTCTTAGCGCTCTTTGCGCCATGCGCAAGGCGACTTGCAGTGACCCCGTGGTGGAAATATGCCTGAGCGATCGGGGCAGGCGACAAGATGCAACGGGCCGGCGCACGGCTTGATCGAGTTTAGTGCATAATCCGTGAATGCAGCCAAAAGACGGTGGCGGCGTTCTGCCATCGTAACGACAATCTTGAGCAAAGGTAGAATTGGGTGGCGATTAGCTGTTTCGCGGATAAGCTGGCGCGGCATGTTCCCTTGTCGGACGCGGAAAGGACGGCACTGACCCGGCTGGAGGAAGCGCCGAGGAAGGTGAAGAAGGGCGGCATGATCCAACGGGTCAATGAATCCGTCAGCGAATTATTCGTGCTGCGCGAAGGGCGCGTCATGAGCTTCGTGATCCTGCCCGATGGCAGCCGCCAGATTTTGCGTATCTATTTTCCCGGCGACTTTCTGGGCTCCGCCGCCGCCATCTACAGTAAGGCGCCCGAATCGCTGGTCGCGCTGTCCGACGCCGTGGTCTGCCCATTCGATAAGCCGTCGCTGCGCCGCCTGCTGGAGGAGCATCCGCGCGTCGCCGCGCTGCTTTTCCTGCTCGCCAATGCGGAGCGGGTGGCGATGACCGACCGGCTCGCCTCGCTCGGGCGCACATCGGCCAAGGCGCGCGTCGCCTCCTTCCTGCTCGACATGTATGACCGGCTGCGCGTCACCGACGGGGAGATCGAGGATAGTTTCGACCTGCGCCTGACGCAGGAGGAAATCGGCGATTCCATCGGCCTGACTTCGGTGCATGTGAACCGCATGGTCCGGCAGATGGAGCAGGAAGGGCTGATCAGCCGTGCCAATGGGCGCATCACGCTGAAGGACATTCCCCGGCTGGAAGAGATCGGCCATTATACCGACCGTCAGCAGGATATGGATCTGGACTGGCTGCCGCTCCACTGACCGGCGCGCCGGCCGCGTCAGGCCAGCAGTTCGACGTCCCAATAAAGCCAGTCATGCCAGCTTTCATGCAGATAGCCGGGCGGAAAGGCGCGGCCATGTTCCTGCAATTGCCAGCTGGTCGGCCGGATCGGCGGCACATGCAGTTGCATCCCCGCCTCGCGCGGGGTGCGCCCCCCTTTTTTGAGGTTGCAGGGCGAGCAGGCGGTGGCGACATTTTCCCAGGTGGTGCGCCCGCCGGCGCGGCGCGGCACGACATGGTCAAAGGTCAGGTCGCTGGTCGCGCCGCAATATTGGCAGGCGAACTTGTCCCGCAGGAACAGGTTGAAGCGAGTGAAGGCCGGATGCTCAGACGGTTTCACATATTGTTTGAGCGCAATGACAGACGGGATCTTGATCTGCATGCTCGGGCTGTGGACTTCCCGCTCATAGCTGGCGACGATGTCCACCCGATCCAGAAAGACCGCCTTGATGGCGGTCTGCCAGGGCCAGAGGCTCAGCGGGTAATAGCTCAGCGGTGTATAGTCCGCATTGAGGACCAGCGCCGGACAATTTTCCGGATGTCGAATGAGGTCGGGATGGTACATAGCAGGCCTCTATCCCCTGTGCCGCCGCTGCTGATCCATCAGCAAGGTGACAGCAGCATGACAGCACCGCCCGCCCCTTCTCGTCAAGAGCCAGTATGACTCCTTCCGTCGCACCACAGCATATGGTGACCCGTTTCGCCCCCAGTCCGACCGGACGGCTGCATGTGGGGCATGGCTGGTCGGCGCTGATGGCGATGGACCTTGCGCGCGCCGCCGGCGGCGCCTTTCGCCTGCGGATCGAGGATATAGACGGCACCCGCAGCCGCCCGGAACATGTGGCCGGGATCATCAAGGATCTGGGCTGGCTGGGCGTCGCATGGGATGGGGAGATCGTCCACCAGTCGCAACGGCTCGCCGCCTATGACGCGGCGCTCGACCGGTTGAGGGCGATGGGCCTCCTCTACCCCTGTTTCTGCACCCGCGCGGATATTCAGGCGAGCCTGAACGCGCCGCACGGACCGGAAGGGCCACTCTATCCCGGCACCTGCCGCACCCTGCCGGACGCGGATCGGCAGGCCGGGATCGCCGCCGGCCGGCCGCATGCCTGGCGTCTAGACATGGGCGCGGCGGTGGCGCTGGCCGGGCCGTTGCGCTGGGCGAGCCTGCCCTTCCCCGTCGATCTTCAGGCCGCGCCGGTGCAAGTGCCCGCCGATCCCGCCGCGCAGGGGGATGTCGTGCTGGCGCGCAAGGATGCGCCGGCCAGCTATCATCTGTCCTGCACGCTGGACGATGCGGCCATGGGCGTCAGCCATGCGCTGCGCGGCGACGATCTGCGCGCGGCGACCGATATTCACCGGGTGCTCCAGGCGCTGCTCGGCCTCCCCTCCCCCGCTTATATCCATCATCCGCTGCTGCTGGGGCCGGACGGCAAGCGGCTGGCGAAGCGCAGCGGCTCGATCGCGCTGGCTGAGCTGCGCGCGGGGGGCGTCGATCCGGCATGCCTGGCGGCGGACCTGCGCGCCGGGCGCTTTCCCATTGGCATAGAGCTGGCAAGGGCATAGACAGGGCCTATGAACACCATCCTCGTCATCGCCCTGATCCTTGCCATGGCCGCGACGCTGTTCGCGCTGGTCAAGGGCATCATCAGCTTCCTCCAGGCGACCAAGGAGGAGCTGAGCGCGCCTGACGATGGCCCGCGCCCGTCCAGCGTGCGGCAGAACAGCATGATGATGAAGCGCATCCTGTTTCAGGCGGTGGCGATCATCATCCTGGCGCTGCTGCTGCTGATGAAGGGCAATGGCTGACCGCCATGGTCAAGCTCAACAAGATTTACACCCGCACGGGTGACGATGGCACCACCGGGCTTGTCGACGGCTCGCGCCTGCCCAAATTCGCGCCGCGCATGCAGGCGGTGGGCGATGTTGATGAGGCGAACAGCGCCATCGGCGTCGCCATCGTCGCGATCGGGCCGGGCGTGGAGACGGACTGGCTGACGCTGATCCAGAATGACCTGTTCGATCTGGGCGCCGATCTGGCCAGCCCGATCACCGCCGAGGGCGACGCGCCCTGGGTGCTGCGCATCGTCGCGAGCCAGGTGGCGCGGCTGGAGTCGCTGATCGACGAGGTGAATGGCGAACTGGCGGCGCTCGACAGTTTCGTGCTGCCGGGCGGAAGCCCTGCGTCGGCGGCGGTGCATCTGGCCCGTGCCATCACCCGCCGCGCCGAGCGCAGCGCAATGGCGGCGGCCGCGCAGGAGGCGTTCAACTGCCAAGCACTCGCCTATCTCAACCGGCTGTCCGACCTGCTGTTCGTGCTGGCGCGGCGGCTGAACGACCGGGGCGCGCGGGACGTCAAATGGGTGCCGGGCGCGTCGCGCTGAAGCAGGCACCGGCCACGCCCCGCATCTGCGGGAACCATCCTATTGCTCCATGCGCTTCTTCATTAAGGAATGGGGCAATCGAAGCGGAAAGGGCATGATGGCGGGAAGCTGGATCCAGGCCAGACAGGATGATGTTGCCGCGCGCTATCGCGACGTGCGCGCGTTGACGGACGCGCTGGCGGCGCCGCTGTCCGATGCCGACGCCACCGTCCAGTCGATGCCCGATGCCTCCCCCGCCAAATGGCATCTCGCCCATGTCAGCTGGTTTTTCGAAACCTTTCTGCTGCGCGATCATGTGCCGGGCTATCGCCCGTTCAACGAGCGCTATGCCTATCTGTTCAACAGCTATTATGAGGCCGAAGGGCCACGCCATGCCCGCCCGATGCGGGGCATGCTGACGCGGCCGTCGCTGGACGATATCCGTGCCTATCGCGCGCATGTCGATGAAGCGTTGAAGCGGGCGATCCCGCGGCTGCCGGATGAGGCGCTGGCGCTGCTGACGCTGGGCCTGCATCATGAGCAGCAGCATCAGGAATTGCTGCTGACCGACCTGCTGCATCTCTTTTCGCTCAACCCGCTGGAGCCGGCGCTGTTCTATCCGCCGGCGGCGATGCCCGTCGCCCTGCCCGGCCCGCTCCACTGGATCGAGGGGCGCGAGGGGCTGGTGGAGATGGGCGATGACGGGCGGAGCGGCTTCCGCTTCGATTGCGAGGGGCCGCGCCACAAGACGGTGCTGCACCCCCATGCGCTGGCGCACCGGCCCATAACCAACGGCGAATGGATCGCCTTCATGGAAGATGGCGGCTATGCCGACCCCGTCCACTGGCTGTCGGACGGCTGGGCATGGCGCGCACGGGAATCGGTGGAGGCGCCGCTTTACTGGCGCAAGGGCGATCGCGGCTGGACGCAATTTGGCCTCGACGGTCGCCAGCCGGTCGATCCCGCCGCGCCGGTGACGCATATCAGCCTCTATGAAGCCGATGCCTATGCCAGCTGGGCGGGCGCGCGCCTGCCGACCGAAGCGGAATGGGAAAGTGCCGCGCAAAATGTGCCACCGGGCAGCGGCGGTCAGCTCGACGCGGCGCTCTGCCCCCGTCCCCACCCCGCCGATCCGGTCGCCACGCTGACGCAGATGTTCGGTGATATCTGGGAATGGACCGGCAGCGCCTACCGCCCCTATCCCGGTTTCCGCCCGGCCGAGGGCGCGGTCGGCGAATATAATGGCAAGTTCATGTCCGGCCAGTTCGTGCTGAAAGGCGGCAGCTGCGCCACGCCGCGCGGGCATATGCGGGCGAGCTACCGCAATTTCTTCTACCCCCACCAACGCTGGCAGTTCACCGGACTGCGGCTGGCGAAGGATATGTGAGATGCTGCTGACGCGCGACAGGATGACGGCCGAACAAAGCGCGGACCCGGCCTTTCGCCGCGACATCGTGACGGGCCTGTCCCGCACGCCCAAGGCGACGCCGCCCATCTGGTTCTACGATCGGCGCGGGTCCGAACTGTTCGAGGCGATCACCGACCTCCCCGAATATTATCCCACCCGCACCGAAACCGCGCTGCTCGCCGACATCGGCGCGGATGTGCTGGCGGCGACGGGGGCGGGCCGCGCGGTGGTGGAATTCGGCGCCGGCAGCGCGCGCAAGACGCCGCACCTGCTGCGCGCCATCGACCCGGCCGCCTATGTGCCGATCGACATCAGCGGCGACTTTCTCCACGCCAGCAGCGCCGAACTGGCCAAGGGCTTTCCCGACCTGCCGGTGCTGCCGCTGGTCGGCGACTTCAACGGCCCGCTCGCCCTGCCCGATGCGGTGGCGGGCCTGCCCCGGCTGGGCTTCTTCCCCGGATCGACGATCGGCAATATGGAACCTTCCGCCGCCGTCGACCTGCTGCGGGCGATGCGCCGGCTGCTGGGCGAGGATGCGATGCTGCTGATCGGCATAGACCGGATCAAGGCGCCGGAACGGCTGATCGCCGCCTATGACGATGCGGCCGGAGTGACGGCGGATTTCAACCTCAACCTGCTTCACCGCATCAACCGCGAGCTGGAAGGCGACATACCGGTCGAAGCCTTCACCCATCGCGCCATCTGGAATGACGAGAAGGCGCGGATCGAAATGCATCTCGAAGCGCGCGAGCCGCTGCGTTTCCATGTCGTCGGCCGGGATTTCCGCATGGCGGCGGGCGAGACGATCCATAGCGAGAGCAGCCACAAATATGGCCCGCGCGACGCCCGCCTGCTGCTGCGCGCCGGCGGCTGGGAGCCGGCGCGAGAATGGACCGATGCGGAGGGGCTGTTCTCCATCCTGCTGGCCGACGCCGGCTGAGGTGCGGGTGCGCGGGGGGGCGTGCCTGCGTTCGGGCGTCCTGAGCGTTTAAGGACGGTTCTTCTTGAAAGGAAGAACAGGCTTCGACAGGCTCAGCCCGAACGAGTCTCTAACAAGGATGCGATGCTCTGGTCCGAAGACTTATTAAAGCAGACTGTCAAGGCACGATCATTTTGCGTTCGTCCGCTGGGCTGTCCTGTTAAGACGGGAAAGGCCGATTTCGGAACGACGGAAACATGGATGGCATCGCAGGTTAGCCGCAATTCACAAAAACAGTGCTGAACCAACTACCCCCTGCTTATGCCCGACTTTCTAGCACTTCTAGCCCGCTTCATCCGTGCTATTCGTAACTCCTCTGGGTCAGATGTGCCGTCGTCCCGCGTGAAAAGCATAACTGTTGCTGCCGAAACTAACGGCAACGTCCCTGCCACTGGGCAACTTTCAATCCAGTCAAAGATGGTTTGGGCACCGACCCAAGACAACTGAACGTGGCCGAACCCTAGGCTGTTGAAGACGTCACCGAGCGTAAACGCAGGCCATGCCCCTGTTTTAAGCCAAGCTATCGCATGCATTCCGACGATTCCCGCCGCTACCAACAATGGAGCAATAATCAAAGCCATCCAATAGCCGACGCGCTCGTTCTTTTTATCATCTTTATCAAGCAGCTTTTGCTCTTCTGGCGTTATTTCAAAATCCATGAGCCATCCTCGCCTACCTGAAGTCGCTTTTGATTGGTCTAAGCAAATGTCATTAAATAGACGCACCTTTGATGTGAGCAACTCGCTTGCGAGTTCTATATGGCCCACAACATAACGACGGGGTATTCGGCATTGCGTTCGCCTATGGCTACCAAGCTCAAAATGTGGAATCGGGCGACGGTCCTTTTTTCAAGCTGATCGGACGCACGTTCAGACTGGAGCCTAAGCTGCGACAGGACCACTCCCCCGCCCCTCATTCCTCGATGCGAGCGGTCCAGGTGGTGATCCAGTGCCAGGAACCGCGGCATTCGCCCATCGCGGTGGCCTTCACCAGGCGGAAGCTGGTGCCGTTCCAGACATAGGATTCGCTGCCGCCGCAATCGCCGACGCCCCGCCCCTTGGCGAAGCTCTCCAGCCGCGAGCGGTCGGGCGACCAGCTGGCGTTGACCAGCATGGGGCGCTTGGCTTCCTCGGTCCAGCCGGGCTGATAGTCGAAGGCGGCGTAGCGCCAGCTGCGCCGGCCCGCCACACCGCTGGCGATTACCGGGATCGACACGCTGTTATAGGCGCCATTGCCGCAGGGCACGAGCACCAGCGTCTCGTTCTTCGTCAGGCGGTGCAGGTCCGGCCGGCGCCCGGCGCGCAGCTCGTCGGCGCAACCGGTGAATTTGCCGAGCGTGGTCAGCTCCTCCCGCCACAGCTGCACGGGCGTGCCGCCGGTGGGAATAATGGCCCGGCGCACGGTCGGCAGCGCAGGCGCGGCGCGCACGGCCAGCGGCC
>DAMDPH010000022.1:0-33552 GCA_032082785.1 Sphingobium sp.
GCGGCCCTGCATCGCCATGGTCGGCGCGCGCAATGCCTCCGCCGCGGCCTGCCGCTTTGCGCGTGGGCTGGCGCAGGAGCTGGGGCGGGACGGCGTCGTCATTGTGTCAGGTCTCGCCCGGGGCATCGACACCGCCGCGCATCAGGGCGCGATCGACAGCGGCACCATCGGCGTCATCGCCAGCGGCATCGACATCGCTTTTCCCCCGGAAAATGCCGATCTTCAGGCGCGGATCGGCAGCGAGGGGCTGTTGCTCAGCGAACATCCGCCCGGCACCCAGCCGCTCGCGCGCCATTTTCCGGCACGCAACCGCATCATCGCGGGGCTGGCGACCGGCACTGTCGTGGTGGAGGCCGCGCCGCGATCCGGCTCCCTCATCACCGCGCGGCTGGCGGGCGAGGCGGGGCGGGAGGTGATGGCGGTGCCCGGATCCCCGCTCGACCCGCGCGCGCAGGGCTGCAACCAGCTGATCCGCGACGGCGCGACGCTGGTGCAGAATGCCGCCGACGTGCTGGAGGCGGTGGGCGGCATTGACGGGCGCATGGTCCGGCAACAGTCGAGCGATTTCGGCGGCGAGCCACCTTCGACCGATGTGGCGGATGCGGATCGGCGGCGAGTGACCGGTTTGCTCGGCCCGGTGCCGGTGACGGTGGACGAACTCATCCGCCAGTCCGCCCTGATGCCGGCCGCCGTTCAGACCGTATTGCTGGAGCTGGAGCTGGCCGGCCGGCTTGATCGCCATTCGGGCGGACGGGTAAGTCTATGTCGATGACGCATGATGACGATGGCCACCAGTGGAGCCTCTGTAATCCGGGACCGGAAGCGCTTTCGGTATGGCTTGAACCTTGGGCAGACGAATTCGAAATTCCCGCCAAGTCAACGATTTTCCTAAGGGGGGCCGGGCTGTCCGCAGACAGTTCACTGGGGGAGATCGAAAATACCGCAGACCATATCGTTATATGGGCAAGCGCCCAGACGGTAGAGGTTTTTGTCGACGGCGTTCGGCAAGAATCTGGTTCAGCGACGATCCCGATCCCTGAGGGTTTGACCAAGGGGATGCTCAGCATCCTCTTTACCGGGCGGCCTGCCGCGCGCCTGGGCGGCGCCCCGGCCGACATACATAGGCGTATATCTTGGTGGCAACGCATGAAGGATTATCTTGGCCTTCAGGCCTAGCTTGGGTCACGACAGGCGACTTTCCACAAACATTGCGACAAGACAAAGCATAGTCGGCATACGGCAATGCTTGACGCGATAGTGGTAACGTCGCCAGACTCGCGCGTGTACGTGAATGATTGAAAAACCGGGGCCTCAATGCAGCTTGTCATCGTCGAATCGCCAGCCAAGGCGAAAACCATCGAAAAATATCTGGGCGGCGATTTCCATGTGCTGGCCAGCTACGGACATATTCGCGACCTGCCGCCCAAGGACGGGTCGGTGGACCCCGATGACGGCTTTGCCATGCGCTGGGAAAATTATGGCGACAAGGGCAAGCAGCTCAAGGCGATCGCTGACCAGGCCAAGAAGGCCACCCGTCTGATCCTGGCCACTGACCCTGATCGTGAGGGGGAGGCGATCAGCTGGCATGTGCAGGAAGTGCTGCGCGCGAAAAAGGCGCTGCCGCAAAAGGTCGATCGCGTGACCTTCAACGCCATCACCAAACAGGCGGTCACCGATGCGATGGCGCAGCCGCGTGCGCTGGACGAGGATCTGATCGACGCCTATCGCGCCCGTCGCGCGCTCGATTATCTGGTGGGCTTCACCCTGTCGCCGGTGCTGTGGCGCAAGCTGCCCGGCGCCAAGTCGGCCGGGCGCGTGCAGTCCGTGGCGTTGCGCCTGGTGGTGGAGCGCGAGCGCGAGATCGAAAGCTTCGTGCCGCAGGAATATTGGTCGGTTGCGGCCGAGATGGAGCAGGGCGGGCAGAGCTTCACCGCCCGGCTGACGCGCTGGCGCGGCGACAAGATCGAGCGGCTGACGATCGGCAAGGAAGGTGACGCCATGGCGGCCAAGGCCGATGTGGAGGCCGGGCGCTTCACCGTCGACAAGGTCGAGACGCGGCCGCTCACCCGCAATCCGCCGCCGCCCTTCACCACCTCGACGCTCCAGCAGGAAGCCGCGCGCAAGCTGGGCTTCTCGGCCAGCCACACGATGCGCATCGCCCAGCAGCTTTATGAGGATGGCGCGATCACCTATATGCGTACCGACGGCGTGCAGATGGACGGCAGCGCCATTTCCGCCGCGCGCAAGGCCATCGCCGATCGCTATGACGGCGGCTATCTGCCGGAGAAGCCGCGCCAATATCAGACCAAGGCGAAAAATGCGCAGGAAGCGCATGAGGCGATCCGTCCGACCGAATTCTATCGCGACAAGGTGGGATCGGGCGATCATGCGCGGCTCTATGACCTGATCTTCAAGCGCGCGCTGGCGAGCCAGATGGCTTCGGCCCGGCTGGAGCGCACGACCATCGATCTGGTCGACGGCAGCGGCCAGCACACGCTGCGCGCCACCGGGCAGGTGGTGATCTTCCCCGGCTTCCTTGCCCTGTATGAAGAAGGTCGCGACGATAGCGAGGATGATGACAGCCGCTTGCTGCCGCGCATGGCTGCAGGCGATGCGCCCGCGAAAAAGGCCGTGAGCGCCGAGCAGCATTTCACCCAGCCGCCGCCCCGCTATTCCGAAGCCAGCCTCGTCAAGCGGCTGGAGGAACTGGGCATCGGCCGACCGTCCACCTATGCCTCGACGCTACAGGTGCTCAAGGACCGCGACTATGTGCGGGTGGAGAAGAACCGCTTCTTCGCCGAGGAAAGCGGGCGGCTGGTCACAGCCTTCCTCGAACGCTTTTTCGAACGCTATGTCTCCTACGACTTCACGGCGGGCCTTGAGGAGGAGCTGGACGATATCAGCGGCGGCCGCGCCCAGTGGCAGGCGGTGCTCGAAGCCTTCTGGCGCGACTTCAAGCCCAAGACCGCCGAGATCATGGAGCAGAAGCCGAGCGACATCACGGCGGAGCTGGACAAGTTTCTGGAACCGATGCTGTTCCCGCCCAAGGCGGACGGCAGCAATCCGCGCGCCTGCCCGCTATGTGCCGATGGGCAATTGTCGCTGCGCGGCGGGCGCTTCGGCGCGTTCATCGCCTGCTCCAACTATCCCGACTGCAAATTCACCCGCAAATTCGGCCAGCCCGGCGGCGCCGATGCCGGCGGCGACAGCGGACCGGAACTGCTGGGCCAGCATCCCGAGACGGGGCAGGACATCGTCCGCAAGACCGGGCGCTTTGGTCCCTATATCGAAATGGGCGAGGGCAAGGAGGCCAAGCGCGGGTCGATCCCCAAGGATCTGCCCGATGGCGAACTGACGCTCGACTGGGCGGTAAAGCTGCTGAGCCTTCCGCGCGAGGTCGGCATGCATCCGGAAACCGGCAAGCCGATCGTCGCCAATATCGGTCGCTTTGGTCCCTATCTGCTGCATGACGGCAAATATGGCCGCCTGTCCTCGACCGCCGAGATATTCGAGGTGGGCATGAACAGCGCGGTCGCCAAGCTGGCCGATGCCGCCAACAAGGGCGGGCGCGGCGCGTCGGCGCGCGAGCCGTTGCGGGTGCTGGGCAAGCATCCGCGCAGCGAAGCCGAGATCAAGCTGATGGAGGGGCGCTATGGTCCCTATGTCACCGACGGCACCACCAATGCGACCCTGCCCAAGACGATCGAGCAGGACGCGCTGACGCTGGAGGAAGCCGCTCAGCTGATCGACGCACGCGCGGCGGCGGCGCCGGCGAAGAAGGGCAAGAAGAAAGCGCCCGCGAAAAAGGCGCCGGCGAAGAAAGCCGCCGCCAAGAAGCCGGCTGCGAAGAAAGCACCCGCGAAAAAGGCGAAGGCCGAGACGGAATAGGGACGGAGCGGCGGGGCGGATCGTAGGTCCGTCCCGCCCTGCTCAAACGCAAGCTTACCGCTTGTTCGTTTCGCAAGGGCTTCTCAAAGCCTGTCCTACTTCAGCGAAGGGCTGGCCCTGATTGACCGGCTCCTATCGCAAACCCAGGGCGGCGGCGATCAGCATCGCGCCGCCGGCCAGCGCGAGCGCCACCATCTGGCCGGCTTTCGCGATGGCCGGACCGTAATCTGGCGCCGGGGAGGGCGGCGTTTCCAGTCGGGCCGATAGCAGGCGGAGGAGGCGCGGCGCGTCGTCGGCCAGTCGCGACAGTTCGAGCGTCAGCGCCACCAGCTTCTCCGGCCCATGCGCCGCCGCCACCCGGTTCATCACCAGCCGCCCCCGCGCCCGTTGCAGTGCCTCGGACAGGTCGAAGCCGGGCTGGATCGCGCTCAGCACGCCGTCCATGGTGATGAGCGCCTTGAACAGCAGCGCGAGGTCGGGGGGCAGGATCAACCCTTCCTTGCGCAGCAGCGGAAAGAAGTCCGCGACCATCCGCCCCAGGATCAGCGGGCCGCTGCCATGCCGGGCCACCAGCTGCTCGGCGGCGGTGAGGACGCGATCGGGATCGGGGCGGGCGTCCTTCGACCAGAGCAGCAGCGTGTCGGCGAGGGTGCGGGCATCCCCGGCGCGCAGCGACAGGATGAAGGTCAGAAATTCCTGCTGCCGGCGCGCGCTCACATGGCCGATGAGGCCGAGGTCCAGCAGCGCCAGCCTGTCGCCCGGAAGGCAGAGGAGATTGCCCGGATGCGGGTCGCCATGGAAGCGGCCATGGACCAGCACCATGTCGAGCACGAGGGCCGCGCCGATATCGGCAATGGCGGCAGGATCGATCCCCGCCGCCCGCAGTCGCTCCGCATCGCGCGGCGGCACGCCTTCGACATAGTCCATCACTAGCACGTCCTGCGCGCTGAGCGGCCAGTGAATGGCGGGGATGACGATGGCGGGATTGTCGGCGAGGTCGGCGCGGAGGCGGTCGGCATTGCGCCCCTCCTGCGTGAAGTCCAGTTCCTCCAGCACGGTATCGAGCAGTTGCTGGACCAGCGCCTTGGGCTGGAAGCGGCGCGCCTCGCGGCTGCCGGCTTCGACGATGCCGGCCAAATGGGTGATGAGCCGCAGGTCCGCCTCCATGCGGCGGCGGATGCCGGGGCGGCGGATTTTCACCACCACCTCGCCCCTGTCGCGCAGCTGGGCACGATGCACCTGCGCCATGGAGGCGGCGGCGAGGGGCGTGGTGTCGAAGCGGGCGAAGGCGGTTTCGACCGGCTCGCCCAGCACCGCCTCCAGCCGGGGGCGCAGCGTTTCGAAATCCAGCGTCGGCGCGTCGCTGTGCAGTCGGCCGAATTCGGCGATCCAGGCTTCGGGCAGAAGATCCTGCCGGGTGGCGAGGATCTGGCCGAGCTTTACATAGGTCGGGCCGAGCGCTTCCAAAGCCTGCCGGGTGCGGCGGGGCAGGTCGGGCGGATCGGTGGCGTCCGGGTCGGCACCGGACGCCGTGGCGAGGCCGAGCCGGGCGAGCAACAGGTCGAGGCCGAAGCGGGTGGCGACGGCGGCGATTTCAGCCAGCCGCTGCCGGTCGCGCGCGGCCACTGCAAGGGTCTTGAGCATCATCGTTGAACGTGCCGGAGCGATATTTGTTTCGCTCCGGCAATTATCGGGATCAGTCCACCCAGTCGAGGCCGATGTCGCGATAGATGAAGCGGTCTTCCTCCCAATCCTCCTTTACCTTCACATGAAGATAGAGGTGGACCTTGACGCCCAGCAGCGTCGCCAGTTCGGCGCGCGCCTTGGAGCCGATTTCCTTCAGCCGCTGCCCACCCTTGCCCAACACGATGGCGCGCTGGCTCGACCGGCCGACCAGGATCTGCTGGTGGATTTCGACCGATCCGTCCGACCGCTCGCTATATTTTTCGGTATCGACCGCCGCCGCATAGGGGAGTTCGGCGTGCAGCTGGTGATAGAGCTGCTCGCGCGTGATCTCGGCCGCCAGCATGCGGTCGGTGGCGTCGGACACCTGATCTTCCGGAAAATGCCACGGCCCCTCGGGCATGGCGGTGGCCAGCGCCTGCTTGAGTTCGGGCAGGCCGTCGCCGGTGGCGGCGGAGATGAAGAAGGTTTCTTCAAAGGCCAGCGCGTCGTTCAGCTTCTGGGTATGGACCAGCAGCTTGTCCTTGGCGGAAATATCGACCTTGTTGAGGACCAGCCATTTGCGTTCGGGCCGGTTGGCGAGCGCTTCGACGATCGGCTGAACCTTGGCGCCCAGCCCCGCCTTGCCGTCGATCACCAGCACGATCAGGTCCGCGCCCTGCGCGCCGCCCCAGGCGGCCTGCACCATGGCGCGGTCGAGCCGGCGCTTGGGCTGGAAGATGCCGGGTGTGTCGACCAGCACGATCTGCGCGTCACCTTCGATCGCGACGCCCATCACACGGGTGCGGGTGGTCTGCGCCTTGGGGCTGGTGATCGCCACCTTCTGCCCGACCAGCGCGTTGACCAGGGTGGACTTGCCCGCATTGGGGGCGCCGACGATGGCCACCACACCGCAGTGCTGCGAAACATTTTCTAGGTTCAAGTTAACTCCGTCCGCGCCGAGCCTGTCGCGCGCTTCATCAATGTGCGCGCCATCATAGGCGCAGCGGCTTTTCAGCGCCAGACCCGTTCTGCTGGACGCCGTTGCCGAGCCTCAGCCCGTCAACTGGTCCAGCAGCGCCTTGGCGGCGGCGGTTTCGGCCTCCTGCTTGGAGCCGCCCGTCGCGCTCGCCTCGCCCGCGCCCTTGATCGAGACGGTGACGGTGAAGCGCAGCGCATGATGCGGGCCGGACCGGTCGGTCGTCACATAGTCGGGCGCCTTGCGCTGATTAGCGGCGGCCCATTCCTGCAAGGCGGATTTGGGATGTTTGGGGGCGGCCGACTGGGTGTCGACGCGGCTGCCCCAAAGGCGCCGGACGAGCGTGCGCGCTTCGTCCAGGCCGCCTTCCAGGAAGAGCGCGCCGATCAGCCCTTCCATCACGTCGCCCAGCACATTGTCGCTGTCGGACGCGCCGTCGTCGCGGGCCTGTTTTCCCAGGACCAGATGCGCCGGAACGCCGGCGCCGCGTGCGATCTCCGCACAGGTTTCGCCCGAAACCAGCGCGTTGAAGCGGCGTGACAATTTGCCCTCAGGCTCGTCGGGGAAGCGCTCATACAGCCATTCGGCCATCAGCAGGCCGAGCACCCGGTCGCCGAGGAACTCCAGCCGCTCATAATTGTCGGCCTTGGCGCTGCCATGGGTCAAGGCCTGTTGATAGGAGGCAAGATCGCGCGGCGGCCGCCCGATCAGGCCACCCAGCCAGGCGTCGCTATCGGGCCTGGTCAAAAGCCTTCCCCGATCCGGCTCCAGCGCGCGGCGGTGAACCAGGTCCAGGGCAGGAACCAGTTGGCGCTGCCGTCGGTCGAGAAGACGGAGATCATCGCCTTGCCCACCAGATTCTGCTCGGGCACCAGGCCGATGCCGCCGCCTTCCACCGCGGGGAAGCGGCTGTCGGCGCTGCGGTCGCGATTGTCGCCCATCATGAACAGCTTGCCTTCGGGCACCAATACGGTGTCGCGATCGTCGGCGGCGCCATCGGGCACCAGATCGAGCACATTATAGCTGCGCCCGCCCGGCAGCGTTTCGCGGAACTGCGGATAGCGGCATTGGCGTCCACCATCCTGCGCGGCTTCCTCGAATTCGGGGCGGTAGCAGGGGGAGGCGGCGCCTTCGCGCGCGGCGGCGTCGGTCATGTTGGCGGTGACGGGGATGACGAGGTCGGCAACCTTCTGCTTCGGGATCGCCTGCCCGTTCAGATAGACGGTTCCGCCGCGCACCGCGATCATGTCGCCGGGCAGGCCGATCACCCGCTTGATATAGTCATTCTTCTGCGTCGGCGGCGCCTTGAACACGACCACGTCGCCGCGTTCGGGCGTGGAGGCGAAGATGCGGCCGGGGATCAGCGGAATGCCGAAGGGCAGCGAGTAGCGCGAATAGCCATAGGGCCATTTCGCCACCAGCAGATAATCGCCGATCAGCAGCCGGGGCTGCATCGACTCCGATGGGATGTTGAAAGGCGATATGATGAAGCTGCGCAGGACGAAGACGAACACCGCCAGCTTTGCGAGAAACCAGAGGAAATCCCGCGTTTCCGATTTTGCGCTCATCCTAGTCCGTCTTTTCCTTCGCTTTGGCCCGGAAACGGGCCGTCGCGGCTTTTGCGGCCTCGCAAAGGCCGCGTCAAGCACGCCAGAGGGTGCATTGCACGCGACACCCGTCTAATCACAGGGGGAATCGACAGGTGCAGCGTCGGTCCCGACCAACGTCACAAGAGGATAACTGCATGCCAAGTTCCGCACTGGCGGACATCGCCGCCTTGGGCCAGGCCGATCTCAAATCCATCTTCACGACCGATCCCGACCGGCTGTCCAAGCTGGTCCTGACGCAAGGGTCGATCCGGTTCGACTGGTCCAAGACGCATCTGACCGATCCCTTGCTCGATGCTTTCGTCGCCCTGGCCGAGCGGCAGGATTTCGCCGGCCGGCGCGATGCGCTGTTCGCGGGCGAGCCGGTCAACAATAGCGAGGGCCGGGCGGCCGAACATACCGCTGAGCGGGGCGAGGGCAATGCCGACAGCGTCGCCCGGGCCAAGGCGCTGCACGGGCGGATGCGCGCGCTGATCGACGCGATCGAGGCCGAAGCGCTGGGGCCGGTGCGGCATATCCTGCATATCGGCATCGGCGGATCGGCGCTCGGCCCCGACCTGCTGGTGGATGCGCTGGGCGACGAGGGCAATCGCTATGACGTCGCCATCGTCTCCAATGTCGATGGCACCGCGCTGGAGCGGGCGATGGACCGGTTCGACCCGGCGGCGACGCTGATCGCCGTCGCGTCCAAGACCTTCACCACGACCGAAACGATGCTGAACGCGGCGAGCGCGATCAACTGGATGGTCGAGGCGGGCGTGGAGGATCCCTATGGTCGCGTCATCGCGCTGACTGCCTCGCCGGAAAAGGCGATGGAGTGGGGCGTCGATGAGACGCGCATCCTGCCCTTCTCCGAAAGCGTGGGCGGGCGCTATTCGCTCTGGTCGTCGATCGGCTTTCCCGCCGCGCTGGCGCTGGGCTGGGACGCGTTCGAGAGCCTGCTGGAGGGCGCGGCCGAGATGGACCGCCATTTCCGCCTGTCGGACCCGCGCGCCAACGCGCCGCTGATCGCCGCCTTTGTCGATCAATATTATACGCGGGTGCTGGACTGCCAGACGCGGGCGGTGTTCGCCTATGACGAGCGGCTGCGGCTGTTGCCCTTCTACCTCCAGCAGCTGGAGATGGAGAGCAATGGCAAGGCGGTGACGCGCGAGGGCGCGCTGGTGGACGGGCCGACCGCGCCAATCACCTGGGGCGGTGTGGGCACCGACGCGCAGCATGCCGTGTTCCAGCTGCTGCACCAGGGCACGATCCTGGCCCCGGTCGAATTCATCGCTTCCATCGAGCCGGGCCATGCGCTCGACCCCGCGCATCACCGGGCGCTGCTGGTCAACTGCTTCGCGCAGGGGGCCGCGCTGATGCAGGGGCGCGACAATCCGGATGATCCGGCCCGCGCCTATGCCGGCAACCGGCCATCGACCACCATCCTGCTCGACGATGTGACCCCGCATATATTGGGCGCGCTGATCGCCTTTTACGAGCATCGCACTTTCGCCAATGCGGTGCTGATGGGGATCAACCCGTTCGACCAGTTCGGCGTGGAGCTGGGCAAGGAGATCGCCAAGTCGATCGAGGCGAACGGCACCAGCGGTTTCGACCCGTCGACCATGGCGCTGATCGACCTGGCGCTGGGCGACATCTAAACATCGGATCGGCCGGGCGCGCCTGTTCTTCGACGCGCGCCCGGCCGGACGCGGTGCCTGCCGCAAGCGACGGCTGGCAATATTCCCATTTGTAACTGCCGCGCGCACCCGCCATATCCGCCCCTATTCAAGCGGAGGCAGGCATGAGCGACTATGATTTCGACCTTTTCGTCATCGGCGCGGGATCGGGCGGCGTTCGCGCGTCGCGCGTCGCGGCGGCGCATGGGGCGAAGGTTGCGGTGGCGGAGGAATATCGCATCGGCGGCACCTGCGTCATTCGCGGCTGCGTGCCCAAGAAGCTGCTGATTTACGGCGCCCATTTTGCCGAGGATCTGAAGGATGCCCGCCGTTTCGGCTGGAATGTTCCCGATTGCGGCTTTGAATGGACGGTGCTGCGCGACAATGTGCTGGGCGAGGTGGACCGGCTGGAAGGTCTTTATCGCAACACGCTCGACAGCCACAAGGTCGAGCTGATCCCGGAGCGGGCGGTGATCACCGGGCCGCATTCGGTCAAGCTGGCGAGCGGGCGCGAGGTGACGGCGAAATATATTCTCGTCGCGACCGGCGCCTGGCCGATGGTGCCCGAAGTCGAGGGCGCCGAACATGGCATCACCTCCAACGAGGTCTTTCATCTCGACGCCTGCCCGCGCCGCATCGTCATCGTCGGCGGCGGCTATATCGCCAATGAATTTGCCGGCATCTTCCACCAGTTCGGCAGCACGGTGACGATGGTCAACCGCAGCAACACGCTGCTGCGCGGCTATGACGAGACGATCCGCGACCGGCTGTTGCAGATTTCGACGATGAAGGGGATTAATTTCCGCTTCAACGCGCAGATCGCGAAGATCGACAAGCAGGAGGATGGCAGCCTGAGCGTCGCCTTCGAGCAGGGCGATCCGGTGGCGGCCGATGTGGTTCTCTTCGCCACCGGGCGGCGGCCGCATACCGATGGGCTGGGGCTGGAAAGCGCGGGCGTGGAGCTGAACGAACAGGGCGCGATCAAGGTCGACGCGCATAGCCGCACCAGCTGCGAGAGCATCTATGCGGTGGGCGACGTCACCGACCGCCTGCAACTCACCCCGGTCGCCATTCGCGAAGGTCATGCCTTTGCCGACACGCTGTTCGGCGACAATCCGCGCACCGTCGATTATGACAATGTGCCCTCCGCCGTCTTCAGCCATCCGCCGCTCGCGGGCGTCGGCATGACCGAGGCGGAAGCGCGCAACAAGCTGGGCACCGTCAAAATCTACACGTCCGATTTCCGGCCGATGAAGAATGTGCTGGCCGGGCGCGACGAGCGGGCGCTGTACAAGATGGTGGTGGACGCGACCACCAATCGCGTGGTCGGACTGCACATGATCGGTCCCGACGCGCCGGAGATCTTGCAGGCGGCCGCGGTGGCGGTGAAGGCCGGGCTGACCAAGCAGGATTTCGACGACACCGTCGCGCTGCACCCCAGCATGGCCGAGGAACTGGTGCTGTTGAAATAAGTGATCGGCCGGCGCTTCCGGGGAGGCGCCGGCCAGGCCCTCAATCGGCGCGGAAGGTTACGACCAGCGCATCGCGCCAGGCGGGCAGCGCCGGGTCGAGCGGGTGGATTTCGGTCACGCCATGCAGGATGCGGTGATCGTTGATCAGCATGAGATCGCCCGGCCGGGCAAGGATGAACTCGCCCAGCGGCGTGCCGTCGGGCGCGCCGATCCGCGTCACGCCCTCGCGCACATTGCGCCGCTCGATCAACATGACCAGCACGCGGTCGACGCCGTCGCGGTGCATGCCTTCGGGCGTGGGGCGGCCGCTTTCGTCGGGGCTGGCCTCGATCCGGAACTGGTGGATCTCCACATGCCAGTCACCGGCGGCGGCCGGATCGAACTGCGCGGCGCAGAAACGCAGCACCGCCTGTAGGCAGGGGTTGGCGACCGTTTCCGGCGCGATCGGATCGAACCAGCGCTGCACATCGCCGTTGAGCGGATTATAGTCGCGGCTCTGATAATGGGGCTGGTGCGGCCGGCGCTCGAAACGGCCGGCGGCGCAGCGGAAGGTCGCATGGCGACGGCGGCGATAGCGGCCGCCATCGGCCATATAGACGTCCGGCCCCAGATGGTTCCAGCTGTCGGCGAACTCCGCCCAGTCGTCCGGCGCGATGCCGAGCCGCGCGAAACTGTCGCTCCCCGCCAGCCGGGCATAGCCGTCCCGCTCCAGCATGGCGTCGAGGGTCAGGGGGCTGTCGGTGTCGCTCATCCCCCGTTCCTTAGGCGGCGGAAGGGAGGGGCGACAGGGCCAGTTGACGCCAGCCGGATCGGGGGCGCGGATCGCCGGCGCCCCCTTCCTTGCCCAGCCTCAGGCGATGGTCGGGACGATGCCGCCCTCCGCCCGGATCGCGGCGCCATTGGTGGCGGCGGCGAGCGGGCTGGAGAGATAGGCGACCATCGCGCCGATCTCGTCCGCCTCGATCAGGCGCTTGATGAGCGAAAGCGGGCGCAAGCGGGTGAAGAATTCCGCTTCCCGCTCGGCTTCGGGCGCATCCTTGTTATCGACCACGGAGCGGATGAAATCGACTATGCCCTCCGACCGGGTCGGGCCGGGCAGCACCGAATTGACGGTGACGCCAGTGCCGCGCGTCTGTTCGGCAAGGCCGCGCGAAATGGAAAGCTGCGCCGATTTGGTCATGCCGTAATGGATCATCTCGGCCGGGGGCAGCAGGCCGCTTTCGCTGGCGATGAAGATCACCCGGCCCCAGTCCTTTTCCAGCATGCGCGGGAAATAATGGCGGGCAAGGCGGGCGCCGCTGACGACATTGACCTCGAACAGATGGTGCCAGTCAGCGTCGCTGATCTCGGTAAAGGGTTTGGCTTCGTAGATGCCCAGATTGTTGACCAGGATGTCGGTGTCCGGGCAGGCGGCGATCAGCGCCTGCGCGCCATCGGCGGTGGCCGGGTCGGCCAGCACGGTGCGGACCCGATCGGGCAGGCCGATCTCGGTAATGGCAGCGTCCAGCTTGGCCTGGTTCCGGCCGCTGATGGTGACGGTGACGCCTTCCTGGGCGAGGCGACGGGCGATGGCCAGACCGATGCCGGCTGTCGCGCCGGTGACGAGCGCGCTCTTGCCGCTAAGTTTCAGATCCATGGGGATTTCCTCATTAAGTGCAACAGGGGTGTGACAGTAGATAGCGTTTGCGTTATTAATGATTAGACGGAACGTCATCACTTCAGAAGTGAATCAGATTCATGGACAATCGGTTCGGCGATATTGAAAATTTCCTGATGGTGGCGGAGCAGGGCAGCTTCGCCGCCGCCGCGCAGGCGCTTCGCCTGACGCCCTCCGCCGTCAGCCGCTCGATCGCCCGGCTGGAGCAAAGGCTGGGCGTCACCCTGGTGCGCCGCACCACCCGCGCACTGGCGCTGACGGCGGAGGGCAAGGCTTATGCCGAGCGGATGACCCTGCTTCTGTCCGACATGATCGAGCTGGAAAGCGGGCTGGGGCAGGACCGGCAGGAGGCGCGCGGGCTGCTGCGCATCAACGCCTCGCCCTCTTTCGGGCTGGAATGCCTGATCCCGATCCTGCCGCGGTTCAAGGCGCGCCACCCGCGCATCATCGTCGATCTCGCTCTGTCCGACCGGCTGGTCGACATGGTGGAGGAGCGGGCGGACATCGCCATCCGCATCGGCCCGCTGCGTGACACGCGGCTGCGCGCGAAGAAGCTGGGGCACAGCCCGATGGTGCTGGTCGCCAGCCCCGATTATCTGGCGCGGCGCGGCACGCCGGCGACGCCCGACGATCTGGACGCGCATGACTGCCTGCGCTTCAGCTTCCGCAGGTCGGTGGATGGCTGGCCCTTCCTGATCGATGGCAAGCGGGTGCAGCGGCCGGTGCCCGGCGCCTTTTTCGGCAATTCAGGCGAAGTCGTGCGGCAGATGGCGGTGGCCGGCGGCGGCATCGCCCGCCATGGCCGCTTCCATGTCGCCGCCGATCTGGCGGCGGGCCGGCTGGTCGAATTGCTGCCCGACCATAATCCCGGCGATGGCGAGGATATCCACGCCCTCTATGTCGCGGAAGACCGCGCCGCCGCGCGGGTGCGGGCCTTTCTGGACTTTCTCGACGAGGAACTGGTGATCGGCGGGTGAGGCGCGTGATCACGCCGTCATGTGACGATCCCCCAGTGAGCCGAAGCGGCCCTCAGGCTTCCTTGTCACGATGGCGCGGAGGGCGGGACTGGCCACTATGCTAAGGGGAGGGCGCAGGACGCCTATCTGCGCTTGTTGAGGCTCGCCGGCGCATAGCCGCCGCATTTGCGCGCGCCATAAAGGGTCGAGCCGGTGCCGAAAGCGGCAGGGCTGAACGTCACCGCCCGCACCGGCGCGGTGACGCCGGGCGCACGCTGCGCGAGCATCGCCCGGACAGCATCGAGCTGCGCCGCATCCGCCGGGTCGAAGCGCGGGCCATCGGCAAGGTCGAAATGATCGGCAAAGCCGCTGCCTCTGATCGACAGCTTGCCGGATTTGAGGACTTCCCGCGTCAGCTGCGCGCGGTGAAACGGGGCGTCGAACCGGCCGAGATAGAGAATTTCACCCGCGCCGACAGTGAATTGGAGCGAGGCGGCGTTGAAACACAAGGCCCAGCTGTCCTGTTGCGAATAGCTTTGCACCACCCAGCCGCCCGGCTTGATGGGCACGAACATATAGCCGCCGAAGATGTTCTTTTTCTTCGCCTCGATCAGCTCTTTGCCCGAGATGACGGTGCCGGCGATCTTCCCTTCATCGGGGGAATAGAGCGACAGACGATCTTGTAGGCCGACTGGTTATTGGGGGCGGGTGACCACCAGTCGGTTTTCAGGATCAGCAGCGCGTCAGTCGACTGCGGCGTCAGGATGAGCTTTTCGGGCGGCTTGGCCTGCGCGGGCATGGTGGTGGCAAGCAGGATGGCGGCACCCGCCACCGCCCCGAGCAGGCGTGATGATGTCATTACGTCGTGTAACCCCCGTGATCCTTAGCCAGTGACTTAGCGCGGAAACAGGCGCTTGGCGATATGCCGCGCCGTCCTTCACCCGATCCAATAGGGAATGATCTGCCGGTTGTCGGGGTCGACATGGATCGGGCGGTCGGCGGGGGGGAAGGCGCGCTGGTCGCAGCTTTGGCGGGAGCAGAGGCGGCAGGTGATGCCGATCGGGGTGGCCGCGCCTTCCTCCTCCAGCCGCAGCCCGTCGGCATAGACGAAATTGGCGGCATGGGCGGTTTCGCAGCCCAGCACCACGGCGAAGCGGCGCGGAGTGCGGGCGTAGCTGCCCGACGGTTTCACCAGCCCCTTGGCCATCGACACATAGCGTACCCCGTCCGGCGTCTCGCCCAGCTGCACATTGATGCGATCGGGGATCGCCACCGCTTCATGCACGTTCCAGAGCGGACAGGCGCCGCCGAAGCGGGCGAATTGCAGGCGGGTGGCGCTGTGCCGCTTGGTGATGTTGCCGGCCATGTCGACGCGGCAGAAGAAGAAGGGAATGCCGCGCAGCCCCGGCCGCTGGAGCGTGGAGAGGCGATGGCAGGCCTGTTCGAAGCTGACGCCGAAGGCGCGGGCGAGCCGATCGATATCATGGCGCACCACCCGCGCCGTCTCCCGGAACGAAGCATAGGGCATCAGCAGCGCGCCGGCGGCATAATTGCCAAGGCCGATGGCGAGCAGCCGGTCGGCGCCCGGCACCGGCAGCGCCGCCTTGCGCACGACATCGCCGATCACCGCCTGCCCCTCCAGCATCATCAGCTGGTGCGCGAGCATGAATTTGCGGCTCTCCACCGGCAGCGCGGCATTGACGAACAGGCGCCGGTCGCTGGCGGAATAGGCGCGCAGGGCCGAGTCCGGGGTTTCGGCGATCAGCGTTTCGATGCCATGGCGGCGGGCCAGCGCCTCCACCAGCATCCCTTCGTCCAGGGTCTGGCCGGCGGTGAAGCTTTTCGCCATATCCTCGGCTAGGCAGTCGAGCGTGTGGACATAATTGCCCGCCTCGTGAAACCAGTCGCGCGCGGCCTCCCAGGGCAGGCGGGCCTGCACTTCATGATCGTTGGCGATCGCCTCCTCGATCATGTTGATCCGCTCGTTCGCGCGCATATGGGCGTTGTAGAGGTCGACATAGCGGGCGGCGAATTCGGGAAATTGCAGGTGGAGCTTCTCGATGCGCTCCGGCTCCATCGGCACGCTCGGCAGTTCGGGATGGGCAAGCGCAAAGGCGAAGGCGCCCAGCAGCTGCTCCTCCTCGCGGCTGTCGAAACTGGCCCAGTCGGTGGGAAAGCTGTTGGCGAGCGCGGCCTTCACCTTGGCGGTCAGCGGCCGGTCGTCATTTTCGAGCTGAGAAAGGTAAGACACGGAAATGCCGAGCGCCTGCGCCATCGTCGCCTGGTCCATGCGATGGTCGAGCCGCAGCTGGCGGAGGCGGGGGCCAGCGAAGATACGGTTGCCGCGTGCCATGGTGCCTATGCTATCCTCTTGCCCATCCAGCCCTTGCGCCGCCTTCGCCACCTAATGGTTGCGCGGCGGGAAAATGGCCTTAGTTTGCGAAGTCGTGATTTGCAAATATGCAAATTTGCATTTGCGAAAGCCGCCCGTTGATCGTTACGGCTGCTTTCGTGCCGACCGGGAGAGAAGCCAGAATGTCAAAGCTCGCCATCATCGAACAGCTGGAGGCCAAGCGCGACGCCGCGCGGCTGGGCGGCGGTCAGCGCCGGATCGACGCGCAGCATGCCAAGGGCAAGCTGACCGCGCGCGAGCGGCTGGACGTGCTGCTGGACGAAGGCAGTTTCGAAGAGCTGGACATGTATGTCGAGCATAATTGCGTCGATTTCGGCATGGACGAACAGCATATTCCCGGCGACGGCGTGGTCACTGGATCGGGCACGATCAACGGCCGGCTGGTCTATGTCTTCAGCCAGGATTTCACCGTCTATGGCGGTGCGGTGTCCGAACGGCACGCGATGAAAATCTGCAAGATCATGGACATGGCGATGAAGGTCGGCGCGCCGGTCATCGGCCTCAACGACAGCGGCGGCGCCCGCATCCAGGAAGGCGTGGCGAGCCTCGCCGGCTATGCCGAAATTTTCCAGCGCAATGTGCTGGCGAGCGGCGTCATCCCGCAGATCAGCGTCATCATGGGGCCGTGCGCGGGCGGCGCGGTCTATTCGCCGGCGATGACCGACTTCATCTTCATGGTGAAGGATAGCAGCTTCATGTTCGTCACCGGCCCGGACGTGGTGAAGACCGTCACCAATGAGGTGGTGACGCAGGAGGAACTGGGCGGCGCGATCACGCATACGACCAAATCGGGCGTCGCCGATGTTGCGTTCGAAAATGACATCGAGGCGCTGCTGAGCGTGCGCGATTTCGTCGACTTCCTACCCGCCTGCAACCGCTCGCCCGTGCCCGAACGCCCGACCGCCGACGATTGGGACCGGGCAGAGCTGAGCCTCGACACGCTGGTGCCCGCCAATGCGAACCAGCCTTATGACATGCATGAGCTGATCCGGAAGATCGTCGACGAAGGCGATTTCTTCGAGGTGCAGCCGGCCCATGCCGCCAACATCATCTGCGGCTTTGGCCGGGTGGAAGGGCGCAGCATCGGCATCGTCGCCAATCAGCCGATGGTGCTGGCGGGCGTGCTCGACATCAATTCGTCGAAAAAGGCGGGCCGCTTCGTCCGCTTCTGCGACGCGTTCGACATTCCGATCGTCACCTTCGTCGACGTGCCCGGCTTCCTGCCCGGCACCGCGCAGGAACATTCGGGCATCATCAAACATGGCGCCAAGCTGCTGTTCGCCTATGCCGAGGCGACCGTGCCCAAGATCACCGTCATCACGCGCAAAGCCTATGGCGGCGCCTATGACGTCATGGCGTCGAAGCATCTGCGCGGCGACCTCAACTATGCCTGGCCCACCGCCGAGATCGCGGTGATGGGCGCCAAGGGCGCGGTGGAGATCATCTTCCGCGGCCGCACGGCGGAGGAAATCGCCGAGCGGACGAAGGAATATGAGGATCGCTTCGCCAACCCCTTCGTCGCCGCCGGCAAGGGCTTTATCGACGAGGTGATCCAGCCGCACTCGACCCGCCGCCGGATCGCGCTGGGCCTGCGCAAGCTGCGCAACAAGGCGCTCGAAAATCCGTGGAAAAAACATGACAATATCCCGTTGTGAGGGCGCGTCATGACGGATGAACCCAATGAGCATGAAAAGCTGGACGCGCTCCACCGCTGGGGCGCGATCGGCAAGCGCGAATATAAAAGGCGCAAGGCGCGGCTGAACGGAGAGCCGGCGGCCGGACGCGGCCGGGGGCTGTTGCTGGGCCTTGGGCTGCTGGTGGTGATCGGCGGCACGGCGGCTGTGATGGCGCCGCTCTGGATGCCCGCGTCGAAGGACACGCCCAAGGGCGCGCAGGGGCCGGCTCCCGCCACGCCGCAAGCCGCGCCGCCCAGCGAAGCGGAACGGATCGCGGCCGCGGCCAAGCTCGTCTATGGCGACCCGACCGGGGCGAGCGTGACCGTGCCGTTCGAAAATCAGGGCACGGACGGCGAGCAGATCCGCTATTCGCCGCGCATGCTGGTCCGCACCAGCTTTGGCACGGTGCTGCTGTCCGAAGGGCGCGTTGAACAGGCAAGCCATGCCAGCGCCGGTCGCATCGGCGCCGCCTATCTGCGCGAGGGGGAGAATGGCTTTTTCCTCGACCGCCGCTATCCCGACGCGGTCATCACCGGCAGTTTCGGCCGCGTGGCCGACTGGAACAGCAGCAGCGACTATATGGCAGAGCCGGTCATCTATGCCGAAGGCGGCCGCACCTGGCAGGGCTATAGCTGCACCTGGGGCAGCCTGACGCTGCTGGGCAAGGACGGGCCGAAGGAAATCGGCAGCTTCCCGCTCAGCTATGACGACAGCGGCGCGGCGGTGGACCGCCGGCCCATCACCCTGCGCGGCAAGATCACCAATGTGGTCAAGGGCAAGTCGTTCGACATCGCCTATAGCGGCAATCGCAGCTTCACCGAACATTATGTCCTCAAGGACGGCCGCTTCCAGCTTCAGGGCGGCGACAGCAAGATGGATCGATGCTGATGAAATTGGGACGATTGAACCATGTTGGCGTCGCCACGCCGTCGATCGAGGCGAGCCTGGGCCATTATCGGGACGTGATGGGCGCGACGCTTCGCCATGCGCCGTTCGACCTGCCGGCGCAGGGGGTGCGCGTCTGTTTCGTCGATACGCCGGGCGAGGGCGGCACGGCGGGGACGCAGATCGAGTTGATCGAGCCGCTGGGCGAAGGATCGCCGATCCATGGCTTTCTCGCCAAGAACCCGGCCGGTGGGCAGCATCATCTTTGCTACGAGGTCGCCGACATCGGCGAGGCGCGCGCCTGGTTTGAAGGGCAGGGCAAGCGGCTGCTGGGCGAAACGCGCATCGGCGCGCACGGCACGCCGATCTTCTTCGTCCATCCCAAGGACATGAACGGCGTGCTGACGGAGATTATGGAGACGCCGAAGGGCGATCATTGATGCACCATCCGTTCGGCGCGCGGCGCGAAATGCCGCCAAGGTGCCTGTTCAAGGCGCGGGCGCGGACGGAATTGAAATGAGACGGGGATTATGACCGACAAGCCGACCATCGACCAATGGGCCGCCGCCGCCGACAAGGAGGTGAAAGGCCGCGATCTTCACTGGGACACGCCGGAGGGGATCAGGGTCAAGCCGCTCTACACCCAGGAGGATGTGACGACGGACCCCGGCCTGCCGGGCTTCGCGCCCTTCACCCGCGGGGTGCGGGCGTCCATGTATGCCGGTCGCCCCTGGACCATCCGCCAATATGCCGGCTTCTCCACCGCCGAGGAGTCCAACGCCTTTTATCGCCGCAACCTTGCCGCCGGGCAGAAGGGGCTGTCGGTCGCCTTCGACCTTGCCACCCATCGCGGCTATGACAGCGACCATCCGCGCGTCGTCGGCGATGTCGGCAAGGCGGGCGTCGCCATCGACAGCGTCGAGGATATGAAGATCCTGTTCGACGGCATCCCGCTCGACAAAATGTCGGTCAGCATGACGATGAACGGCGCGGTGATCCCGATCCTCGCCTTCTTCATCGTCGCGGGCGAGGAACAGGGGGTCGAGCGCAAATTGCTCGACGGGACCATCCAGAACGACATCCTCAAGGAGTTCATGGTCCGCAATACCTATATCTACCCGCCCGAACCGAGCATGCGGATCATCTCCGACATATTCGGCTATACGTCGCGCGAAATGCCCAAGTTCAACAGCATCTCCATCTCCGGCTATCATATGCAGGAGGCCGGGGCGACGCAGGTGCAGGAACTGGCCTTCACCATCGCTGACGGCATCGAATATGTGAAATATGGCGTGGCGTCGGGCCTCGACATCGACAAATTCGCCGGCCGGCTGTCCTTCTTCTTCGCCATCGGCATGAATTTCTTCATGGAAGTGGCGAAGCTGCGGGCGGCGCGGCTGCTCTGGCACCGGGCGATGACGAAGCTGGGCGCGCAGGATGAGCGGTCGAAGATGCTGCGCACCCATTGCCAGACATCGGGCGTCTCGCTGACCGAGCAGGACCCCTATAACAATGTCATCCGCACCACGATCGAGGCGATGGCGGCGATGCTGGGCGGCACCCAGTCGCTCCACACCAATGCGCTGGACGAAGCCATTGCGCTGCCCACCGACTTTTCCGCGCGGATCGCCCGCAACACGCAGATCGTGTTGCAGGAAGAGACGGGCATGACCAAGGTCGTCGATCCGCTGGGCGGCTCTTATTATGTCGAGGCGCTGACGCAGCAGCTGGTCGACGCCGCGCAGGCGATCATCGACCGGGTGGAAGAGGAAGGCGGGATGGCCAAGGCGGTCGCCGCCGGCTGGCCCAAGGCGATGATCGAGGAAGCCGCCGCCGCGCGCCAGGCGCGGGTGGACCGGGGCGACGATGTGATCGTCGGCGTCAACCGCTACCGCCTCGCCAATGAGGATCTGCTCGAAACGCTGGAGGTCGACAACAGCAAGGTGCGCGACGCGCAGATTGCCCGCATCAACCGGGTGAAGGCCGCGCGCGACGACGCCGCCTGCCGCGCCGCGCTCGAGGCGTTGCGCGATGGCGCGGCGGCGCCGGCAACGGTGGAGAATAATCTGCTCGCCCTCGCGGTCGAGGCCGCGCGCGCCCGCGCGACGCTGGGCGAGATTTCGGCGGCGATGGAAGAGAGTTTTGATCGCTACGGCACCATGCCGACCCCGGTGAAGGGCGTCTATGCGGCGCCCTATGGGGAGGATAGCCGCTGGCAACAGGTTCTTGACGGCGTGCAGGCCGTCGAGCGGCGCCTCGGTCGCAAGCCGCGCATCCTCATCGCCAAGATGGGGCAGGACGGCCACGACCGGGGCGCCAATGTCATCGCTTCGGCCTTTGGCGACATGGGGTTCGAGGTGGTGTCGGGGCCGCTGTTCCAGACGCCGGAGGAGACGGTGGTGCTGGCGCTCGACAGCGGTGTCGACATGGTCGGCGCGTCGAGCCTCGCGGCCGGGCACAAGACGCTGATCCCCGAACTGATCCGCCTGTTGCGCGAGCGCGGGCGCAGCGATGTCAAGGTGATCGCCGGCGGCGTGATCCCGCCGCAGGACTATGACTATCTTCGTGACGCCGGGGTTCAGGGCATTTATGGGCCGGGGTCCAACGTCGTGGAGTGCGCGGCCGACGTGCTGCGCCTGCTCGGCCATAATATGCCCCCCGCCGGGCTGGAGGACGCAGCGTGACCGATATGACTATCCCAGCGACGAGGCCGATGACGAACATGCCTCTGCCGCGCACCGACTGGACCCGCGACGAGATTGCCGCGCTGTTCGACCTGCCGTTCAACGACCTGTTGTTCGAGGCGCAGAGCGTCCACCGCGCGACCTTCCCGCGCAACGAGGTGCAGCTGTCGACGCTGCTGTCGATCAAGACCGGCGGCTGCCCGGAAGATTGCGGCTATTGCAGCCAGTCGACCGAAGCGGAAAGCGGGCTGAAAGCCACCAAGCTGATGGACGTGCAGGCGGTGTTGCAGGCGGCGGCGCAGGCCAAGGATCATGGATCGGGCCGTTTCTGCATGGGCGCGGCATGGCGCAATCCCAAGGATCGCGACATGCCCAAGCTGATCGCCATGGTCGAGGGCGTGCGCGGCATGGGCATGGAAACCTGCATGACGCTGGGCATGCTGACCGCCGATCAGGCGCGGCAGCTGGCCGATGCGGGGCTCGATTATTACAACCATAATATCGACACTTCGCCCGAAAATTACGCCAATGTCATCACCAGCCGGACCTTCGAGGACCGGATCGAGACGCTGGAAAATGTGCGCGGCGCGGGCATCAATGTATGCTGCGGCGGGATCGTCGGCATGGGCGAGGCGCGCAGCGACCGGATCGGCTTCCTCCATGCGCTGGCGACGATGCCGCATCCCGAAAGCGTGCCGATCAACGCGCTGGTGCCGGTGGCGGGCACGGTGCTGGGCGACATGCTCAAGGACACGCCGCTCGCCAAGATCGACGAAATCGAATTTGTCCGCACGGTCGCCGTGGCGCGCATCGTCATGCCCCGCTCGATGGTCCGCCTGTCGGCCGGGCGCGAAAGCATGAGCGAGGCGTGCCAGGCGCTTTGCTTCATGGCCGGCGCGAACAGCATCTTCACCGGCGACAAGCTGCTGACGGCGGCCAATGCGGGCGACGACAAGGACACGGCGCTGCTCGCCAAGCTCGGCCTCAGCGCCATGGCGGCCCAGCCGCACGGACATCTGGAGGCGGCGGAGTGATATGCCGACGGTGCTGCGTATCGGCGCCTTCCGCTTCTATTTCTTCAGTCATGAACCCAATGAGCCGCCGCATGTCCATGTCGACAGGGATGCCGCAACGATCAAAATCTGGCTCGACACGTTGGAGATTGCGAAGAGCCGGGGTTTTCGGCCGCATGATATGAGTGCTGTAGTTGCCATGGTCGCCGACAATCAGGCGACCTTGCTGGAGGCGTGGAATGACTATTTCGGCTAGGCTGACGGATGAACGGGTCATGGATGTCCGATGCGACATGCACAGCCTGATCGTCGATCTGATGGATGGACGTACCATCTCCGCACCGCTCGCCTGGTATCCGCGTCTGGCGCAAGCGTCCCCCGAACAGCGCGCGCATTGGGAGCGCTGCGCGGGAGGCTATGGCATTCATTGGCCGGATGTGGACGAGGATTTGAGCACGGCCGGTTTGCTGCGGGGCGCTCCCGCGCCGCAGCATGACAGGGCTGACAAGACCGGATGAGATGAACACGCTCGAGCGTGCCGCTTAGAGCCAACGCGAAAATATAACTGGATAGGACTGGGGCAAGGATAGAAAATGGCGATAACCAAGATCCTGATCGCGAACCGTGGCGAGATTGCTTGCCGGGTCATCCGGACCGCGCGCAAAATGGGCATCAAGACCGTTGCGGTCTATTCCGATGCCGATGCGCGCAGCCCGCATGTGCTGATGGCGGATGAGGCGGTGCATATCGGCCCGTCGCCCGCGGCCCAATCCTATCTGCTGGCCGACCGCATCATCGCCGCCTGTCGCGAGACCGGGGCCGATGCCGTGCATCCGGGCTATGGCTTCCTGTCGGAGCGGGAAAGTTTCCGCACCGCGCTGGACGAGGCGGGGATCATCTTCATCGGCCCGCCCGCCAACGCGATCGCCGCCATGGGCGACAAGATCGAGTCCAAGAAGCTGGCGATGGAGGCGGGCGTCAATGTCGTGCCGGGCTTTGTCGGCGTCATCGAGGATACCGGACATGCGGTGCGGATCGCCGATGAGATCGGCTATCCGGTGATGATGAAGGCGTCGGCCGGCGGCGGCGGCAAGGGCATGCGCCTGGCCTATAGCGAGCAGGATGTGCGCGAAGGGTTCGAGGCGACCCGGCGCGAGGGGCTGAACAGTTTCGGCGACGACCGCGTGTTTATCGAGAAGTTCATCGAAAGCCCGCGTCATATCGAAATCCAGATATTGGGCGATCAGCAGGGCAATATCGTCTATCTGAACGAGCGCGAATGTTCGATCCAGCGCCGCCACCAGAAGGTGGTGGAGGAAGCGCCGTCGCCCTTCGTCAGCCCGGACATGCGCCGCAAGATGGGCGAGCAGTGCGTCGCGCTGGCGCGGGCGGTCGGCTACTATAGCGCGGGCACGGTCGAGCTGATCGTGTCGGGCACGGACAAGACCGGCGACGGTTTCTATTTTCTGGAAATGAACACCCGGCTTCAGGTCGAGCATCCGGTGACGGAGGAGATTACCGGCCTCGATCTGGTCGAGCAGATGATCCGCGTCGCCAATGGCGAGGCCCTGACCTTCGGCCAGGCGGATGTGAAGATCGACGGATGGGCGATGGAAAGCCGCATCTATGCCGAAGATCCCTATCGCGGTTTCCTGCCGTCCACCGGCCGGCTGGTCCGCTATAATCCGCCCGAGGCGGAAGGCGGCATCCGCGTCGATGACGGCGTGGAGGAAGGGGGCGAGGTATCCATCTTCTATGATCCGATGATCGCCAAGCTGGTGAGCTGGGCGCCGACGCGGCTGGAAGCCATCGATCGGCAGATCGCCGCGCTCGACCGGTTCGAGATTGAAGGGCCGGGCCATAATATCGATTTCCTGAGCGCGCTGATGCAGCATGATCGCTTCCGGTCCGGCGCGATCACCACCGGTTTCATCGCCGAGGAATATCCCGAGGGGTTCGCCGGCGCACCGGCCTCCGCGCCCTTGCTGCGGCAGCTGTCGGCCGTGGGAGCCTTTGCCGCCATGGCGCAGGCCGACCGGGCGCGCCGTATCGACGGGCAGCTGGGCAAGCGGCTGCGCGCGCCCACCGGCTGGCAGGTGAAGATCGGCGAGGCGGTGCATGAGGTGGCGATCCACGGCGATGACGTCACCGTCGACGGCGAGCCGATCGAGATGAGCCTGGAATATACGCCCGGCGACCGCATGATCGAGGCGCAGTTTGGCGAGGAGGATCTGGCGGTGCGGATCGCGCCGGTGCGGTCGGGCTTTGTCCTCACCTGTCGCGGCGCCAGCCATCGCTTGCGCATCCTGCCCGCCCATGCGGCGGCGCATGTCGGCCATATGATCGAGAAGGTCGCGCCCGATCTGTCGCGTTACCTGATCTGCCCGATGCCGGGCCTGCTGGTGGCGCTCAATGTCCAGGTCGGCGACAAGGTGGAGGTGGGCCAGCCGCTCGCCGTCATCGAGGCGATGAAGATGGAGAATATCCTGCGCGCGCAAAAGGCGGGCGTGGTCAAGAGCGTGTCGGCGGCGCAGGGCGACAGCCTGCCGGTCGATGCGGTAATTTTGGAGCTGGAATAGGGCCAGGCGGCGGCGCGGGCTGTTCCGCGCCGCCGGTAGTGCCGGAACGAGGGAAAGGACAGGCGCGATGCATCATCCCACCGCTTCGGACGCGCCGGCGTCGCCGCCGGTCAGCTTCGAGGATTTCCTCAAGATAGACATCCGCGCCGGCACCATCATTTCGGCCGAACCTTTTCCGGAGGCGCGCAAGCCGGCCTATAAGCTGCTGATCGACTTTGGCCCGGTCATCGGCCGGCGCAAGTCGAGCGCGCAGATTACCGAGAACCACGCGCTCGCCGACCTGCCGGGGCGGCAGGTGATGGCGGTGGTCAATTTCCCGCCGCGCCAGATCGGCCCCTTCATGTCGGAAGTGCTGACGCTGGGCTTTCCCGATGACGCGGGCGCCGTGATGCTGGCCGCTCCCGACCGGCCGGTGCCCGATGGCGCGCGGCTGTTCTGAGCGAGGCGTCGGGACCGCGCCCTGCCGGCTGAGCGATCCGCCCTCTCGACGCTTGAGCCGGCGGACGCTATCGGCGGCGGCATGACCGCTTCTACCGCACCGCTTCGCCTGCGCCTCGATGGCGGGGCGCTCCTGTCCAACTGGCACTGGCTGGCGGCGCGGAGCGGCGGCGCGGCGTGCGGCGCGGCGCTCAAGGCGAATGGCTACGGGCTGGGCGCGGTCGAGGTGATGCGCCGGTTGATGGGGGCGGGGTGCCGCGACTTTTTCGTGTCCAACTGGGGCGAGGCGGCGGTGCTGGAGCCGTTGCTGGACGCCGGCGTCAGTCTCAGCGTGCTGCATGGGGTGCGGGCGGAAGATATGGCGCGCGCCTTGGCCTCCCGCGCGCGGCCGGTGCTGTGCAGCCCGGAGCAGATTGCCCGCTGGCGGGCGGCGGGTGGCGGCGCCTGCGATGTGATGGTCGATACCGGCATGAACCGGCTGGGGCTGGACTGGCGCGATGATCTGAGCGGGCTGACCGCCGGGCTGGAGATCGAGACGCTGCTCAGCCATCTCGCCTCGGCCGATGAGGAGGAGCCGTTCAACGCGGTGCAGCGCGACCGCTTCGCCGCTCTGCGCGGTGCAGTGACGGCGGCGCGCTACAGCCTCGCCAATAGTGCGGGCATCTGCCTTGGCAGCGACTATGCGTTCGACCTGACCCGGCCCGGCATCGCCCTATATGGCGGGATCGTGCGGCCGGAGGCGGTCGGGCATATTCGTCCCGTCGTGTCGCCGCAGGCGCAATTGCTGCAACGCCGCACGCTGGGCGCGGGCGAGAGCGTGGGTTATAATCGCAAATTTCAGGCGCCCCGCGACGGCGCGGTCGGCATCCTCAATATCGGCTATGCCGATGGCTATCTGCGCGGTTTTTCGGGGAAGGGCGGCGTCAGCCTGAACGGAACGCGCCTGCCGGTGCTGGGGCAGGTGTCGATGGATTTGCTGGCGGTGGACGTCACCGACTGCCCGGAGGCGCGCGAGGGGGCATGGCTGACCATCGATTATGATCTGCCGCAGGCGGCGCGGCTGTCGGGCCTGTCCCAATATGAGCTGCTGACCGGGCTGGGCGCCCGTTTCGACCGGCTGTGGGACTGAAAAAGAGAGAGCCGCCGATGCTGACACCGGCGGCTCCGCTTCAAATTCAGCTTTTAGCTTAGCGTTCCAGGCACATGGCGACGCCCATGCCGCCGCCGACGCACAGGGTTGCAAGGCCCTTCTTCGCGTCGCGCTTCTGCATCTCATAGATCAGCGTGGTCAGCACGCGCGCGCCCGATGCGCCGATCGGGTGGCCGATGGCGATCGCGCCGCCATTGACGTTGACCTTGTCCGCGTCCCAGCCCAGTTCCTTGCCGACCGCCAGCGCCTGCGCGGCGAAGGCTTCATTGGCTTCGATCAGGTCGAGATCGGCGACGCTCCAGCCCGCCTTTTCCAGCGCGATGCGCGATGCCGGGGCCGGGCCGATGCCCATGATCGCCGGATCGACGCCGCAGGTGGCGAAGGAGGCGATGCGCGCCAGCACCGGGGCGTTACGCTTGGCGGCTTCCTCGGCGCTCATCACGATCAACGCGGCGGCGCCGTCATTGATGCCGCTGGCATTGCCGGCGGTGACGCTGCCATCCTTCTTGAAGGCGGGGCGCAGCTTCTGCATCGCTTCGATGGTGGCGCCGGCGCGGATATATTCATCGGCGTCGACGATCGTGTCGCCCTTGCGGCCCTTGATCGTCACCGGCACGATTTCATCGGCGAAGCGACCGGCGGCGCGGGCGGCTTCGGCCTTGTTCTGGCTGGCGACGGCGAAGGCGTCCTGCTCCTCGCGGCCGATCTGATATTTTTCCGCCAGATTTTCGGCGGTCATACCCATATGATAGGCGTTGAACGCGTCGGTCAGGCCGTCATGCGTCATGGTGTCGACGAAGGAGACCGGCCCCATCTTCACGCCCGCGCGCAGCAGCTGGGCGTGCGGCGCCATCGACATGCTCTCCTGACCACCGGCCAGCATGATGCGGGCGTCGCCGGCCTTGATCGCCTGCGCCGCGAGCGCGACGGCGCGCAGGCCCGATCCGCACAGCTGGTTGATGCCCATGGCGGTCCGCTCGACCGGGATGCCGGCATTGACCGCCGCCTGGCGCGCGGGGTTCTGCCCCTGACCGGCGGTAAGCACCTGACCCAGAATGACTTCATCGACATCGCCCGGCGCGATACCCGCCTGAGCCAGCGCGGCGAGGATGGCCTGACGCCCCAGTTCATGCGCGGGGGTATTTCCAAACGCACCCATGAAGCTGCCGACGGCGGTGCGTTTGGCGGCGGTGATGACGATGTCTGACAAAGCCTTGATCCTCATTGTTGCGGTGATGTTCTTCGCAGGTGCAATAGCATCAACCGCCCTGAGTGGAAAGCCAAAGGGACAGCGGTTCCCACAGCAATTCGGGCGCGCGGCCGCCGATCACCATGCCGACATGGCCGAGGCTGAGCAGCCGTTCGGCGCCGAGCTTCGGCGCTGCGCTGGCCGGCACGATGCGGTCGGTCGAGGAGGCGATGGAGAGGCTGGGGCAGGGCAGGGCGGCGGGGTCGATCGCGCGCCCTTCCACCCGCCATTCGCCCCGGCCGCTGGCATCGGCGTCATAGAGTAGCTCGAACAGATCGCGCCCGGCGGCGAAGCTGAGCGGCGGGCCGGCATTGGCCCAGTCCTCCACCGCGAGGAAGGCGCGCTCCGCCTCCGAACCCGGCGCCATATCGGCGAAGGCGGCATATTTGCGGATGGTGCGGCGCGGGTCCATCGCCCAGAAACCGGATTGCAGCACCTCCATCGGCACATAGCCGAGCCGCGCGCACAAGGCTTTGGACCGCTGCCAGAGCGCGGCGGTTTCCTGCCGGTCTGCGTCGGCATAGCCGGCGAAATTCCACGGCGCGGCAAGGGTCGCGACCGCCGCCACCGGGTGCAGCATCGCCGCCGCCAGCGCCAGCGTGCCGCCGAGGCAATAGCCGACCAGGATCGGCGGGCGAGGCAGGGTGGCGAGCAGCGGCACCAGCCTTTGCGCGACATGACCGTCGAGGCCGAGCGCGGAATCCTGCGCATCGGGCGTGCCCCAGTCGATCAGATGCACGTCATGCCCGGCCGCCGCGAGATGGCGCAGCATCGACCGCTCCTCCGAAAGGTCGAGTATCTGCGGCGGGTTGATGAGCGAGGGGACGAACACGACGGGTGCGCCGGCGGTCGCCTGACCTTCGCTTTCGCTGTAGCGCAGCAAACGCGTCGCCTTTACCGTTGCTGCGCAGCATGGTGCAGGGGGCGGCGCGGGACGCTCTGCCTCCTGATATTTGCGCAGGCCCAGAAAAGCGCGGCGGCGCAGCTCCGCATCCCCCTCTGTTTCACGCCACAGCAGGTCGAGAAAAAGGGGGAGCGGACGCGGTCCATGTTGCGGCGCGGGATCGGCCTGTGCTAATGCGGAAAATACAGGTGTGGGAGAGACATTCATGGCCAAGTCCAAGGTGCCCAATGAGTCGGAACCGATCGTTATCAAGAAATATGCGAACCGGCGCCTCTATAACACCGAAACCTCCAGTTACATCACGCTCGACCTGCTGTCGCAGATGACCCGCGAGGGGCGCGAGTTTGTGGTGGTGGATGCCAAGTCGGGCGAAGACATCACGCATAATGTCCTGACGCAGATCATCATGGAGGAAGAACAGCGCGGCAAGAATATGCTGCCCGTCAACTTCCTGCGCCAGCTGATCGCCATGTATGGCGATTCCATGCAGTCGATGGTGCCGCAATATCTGGAAGCGTCGATGGATGCCTTCCGCAAAAACCAGCAGCAATTTCAGGAAGCCATGAAAGGCGCGTTCGGCGGCGGCCCGCTGGCCGAGATCGCCAAGCGCAATATGCAGATGTTCGAGGCGGCCGCCAATGCGTTCGGCACGCCGATGCCCGGCGGCGCGATGCCGGGAATGCCGGGAATGCCGGGAATGCCGGCTCCGCAAGCCAATGCCGCAGCCGCAGCGTCGGACGAGGCCAAGGATGACGAGATCAAGGATCTCAAGGCTCAGCTCGCCGCACTGAACGCCAAGATCGACAAGCTGAGCTGAGCCGGGGCGGCGCGCCGCCGCCCTGACCTTAGCGCCCATCCGCGCCGCCGCGCTTCGCTCTCTTCGCTCCTCCGACCGCCGGCCGGGGGTCGACAGAGGCGGGGCGCTTGGCCTATGGCGCGCCATCCACATCAGACACAGGCATGCACCCCGTGAAACACGCTCTTTCCGTCACCCGCGAGCAGGATTTTTCCGCCTGGTATCAGGCCGTCATTGCGGAGGCCGACCTTGCCGAGGAAAGCGGCGTGCGCGGCTGCATGGTGATCCGCCCATGGGGGTTCGGCATCTGGGAACGGATGCAGCGGCTGCTCGACGAGCGGATCAAGGCGACGGGGCATGAAAATTGCTATTTCCCGCTCTTCATCCCCTTGAGCTATTTCGAGAAAGAGGCCGAGCATGTCGACGGTTTCGCCAAGGAAATGGCGGTCGTCACCCATCACCGGCTGATCCAGAAGGACGGCCGTATGGTGCCCGATCCCGACGCCAAGCTGGAAGAGCCGCTGGTCGTGCGGCCGACGTCGGAAACGGTGATCGGCGCCGCCTTCAGCCGCTGGGTGCAGAGCTGGCGCGACCTGCCCGTGCTGATCAACCAATGGGCCAATGTCGTGCGCTGGGAAATGCGCACGCGGATGTTCCTGCGCACCAGCGAATTTCTCTGGCAGGAGGGGCATACCGCCCATGCCACCGTCGAGGAAGCGCTCGACGAGACGATGAAGATGCTCGAAGTCTATCGCAGCTTCGCCGAGGAATGCGTCGGCCTGCCGGTGATCGCGGGCGAAAAGCCGGAGAATGAGCGCTTCCCCGGCGCCGTCGCCACCTATTCGATCGAGGCGATGATGCAGGACGGCAAGGCGTTGCAGGCCGGCACCTCGCACTTTCTGGGCACGACCTTCTCCTCCGCGCAGAATATCAAGTTCCAGAATGCCGAGGGCGCGCAGGAACTGGCGCAGACGACCAGCTGGGGCATGTCGACGCGCATGGTCGGCGGGCTGATCATGGTGCATGGCGACGATGACGGGCTGCGCGTGCCGCCGCGCGTCGCCCCCTATCAGATCGTCGTCGTGCCGATGCTGCGCGATAATGACGAGGATGCGGCGCTGCTCGATTATTGCGGGGCGCTGGTGGAGGAACTGAACCGGCTCGACGCCTTCCGCGAGCCGGTGCGCGCGCTGCTCGATCGCCGCGCGGCCAAGGCGACGACCAAGCGCTGGGGCTGGGTCAAGAAGGGCGCGCCGATCGTCATCGAAGTGGGCGGACGCGACATGGCGGGCGGCAATGTCTCCGTCATCCGCCGCGACCGCCTCTATCGCGAGGATGGCAAGCTCGACAGCCAGATCGTCGCCAAGGGCGATTTCGCCGCCGGCGCGGTCGCCATGCTGGAGGATATCCAGCAGAGCCTGTTCGCGCAGGCGCAGGAGCGGCTGCACGCCGGGATCGACCGCAGCATCACCGACATCGACGCGCTGAAAGCCTTTTTCAACGCCAGCGCGCGGCCGGGCTGGGCGCTGGTCCAATGGTCGCGGCCGAGCGGCGCGGCGCTCGACAAGGTGGTCGAATGGCTGAAGGGCGAAAAGCTCACCCTGCGCAATATCCCGACCGACGCGGAAGCGGCCGACGGCGCCTGCATCTTCACCGGCGAACCGGCGGTGGAGCGGGTGCTGGTAGGGCGGAGTTATTGAGGGCGAGCATTAGGCTCTGAAGGTGGTGGCGGCGCCGTGGCGCGGCCCCACCCCCGGCCCCTCCCCTGAAGGGGAGGGGAGCATGTCTTACTCTACGCCCAGTTGCTGCAAGGCGAAGGCGCTATATTCGGCCTGGTCGCGGTAGCGGCGGAAGCGGCCGGATTTGCCGCCATGGCCGGCTTCCATATTGACGCGGAAGATCAGCGGGTTGTCGTCCGTCTTGGTATCGCGCAGCTTGGCGACCCATTTGGCCGGCTCATAATATTGCACCTGACTGTCCCACAGGCCGGTGCCGACGAACAGGCTGGGATAGGCTTTCGCCGCGACATTGTCATAGGGCGAATAGGCCAGCATCACATCATACCAGTTCTTCTGCTCGGGATTGCCCCATTCGTCATATTCGCCGGTGGTGAGCGGGATGGTGGGGTCGAGCATGGTCGTCACCACATCGACGAACGGCACCTGGGCGATGATGACGCGATAATCCTGCGGCGCCATATTGGCGATGCCGCCCATCAGCAGCCCGCCGGCGCTGCCGCCCATGGCGGCGACGCGGCCCTTGGCGGCGTAGCCCTGATCCACCAGATAGCGGGTGACGTCGATAAAGTCGCTGAAGCTGTTGATCTTCTTCCCAAGATGGCCGTCATCATACCAGGCGCGGCCCATTTCCTGCCCGCCGCGAATATGGGCGATGGCATAGACGACGCCCCGGTCGAGCAGGCTGGGGAGCAGCGGCGAAAAGGCCGGGTCGGTGGAATTGCCGTAGCTGCCATAGGCATATTGGTAGAGCGGCGCGCTGCCATCCTTCCTGAAGCCCTTGGCATAGACGAGCGACACCGGCACCCGCGTGCCGTCGCGGGCGGTGGCCCAGACGCGTTCGGTCACATATTTGGCGGGATCATAGCCCTTGACGTCCTGCACCTTGAGCTGGCGGCGCTCGCCGGTGAGGGCGTTGACTTCGTAGATGGTCTCGGGCGTGCGCAGCGAGTCATAGCTGTAGCGCAGCCAGGGCGTGTCGCTTTCCGCATTGATGTCGAGCGTCATCGCATAGGCCGGCTCGTCCGCCTCGACAAAGCTGCTTTTACCTGCATCGGTCAGGATGCGCAGCCGCTTGTTGCCGCCCGACCGTTCCTCAATGGCGAGGAAGCGGTCGAAGGGCTGGAAATTCTCGATGAACACATCGGCGCTGGTGGGGACGAAATCCTTCCACGCCGCGCGGCCCTTGGCGGCGTCGGCATCGGCCACGGTCATGAGCCGGTAATTGGGCGCCTGCCAGTTGGTGCGGATGGTCCAGCGGCCGGCGACATGATCGGCGCTGTAGAGAAAGTCGCGCTCCCGCGGGGCGAGCGGCACGAAGGTCTCCGGCTTGTCGGCGGGGGCGCAGCGCTCCTCGCTGCTGACGGTCGAGCCGAGCAGGATGCAGATGAACCGGTCGGATGTGGTCTTGCGCAGCCCCATATAGAAGCTGTCATCCTTTTCCTCATAGAGCAGCCGGTCGGCGGAGACGGGCGTGCCGAGCCGGTGCGCCTTCACCCGCTTGCCGAGCAGGGTGGTGGGATCCTTCTTGACATAGAGGATGGTGCGGTTGTCGGCGGCCCAGGCGAAGCCGGCTTCGGCATTGGGAATGGCGTCGGCCATCAGCTTGCCGGTGGCGATATCCTTGACGCGGATCACATATTGGCGGCGGCCGACCAGATCCTCGGCATAGGCGAGCAGGCGATTGTCGGGGCTGACCTCTCGCCCGCTAATGGCGAAAAAGCCCTTGCCGGCGGCCATTTTGGGCTGGTCGAGCAGGATCTCCTCGGCCGCGCCATCGGTTGCGCGGCGGCGGGCGATGAGCGGGTAATCGGCGGCTGGCTCGAACCGGCTATAATAGACATAGCCATTCTTGCGGTAGGGAACCGAACTGTCATCCTGCTTGATGCGGCCGACAATTTCTTCGTAAAACTTGTCCTGCATTGCCTTGGTCGGCGCCAGCAGCGCGTCGGCATAGGCATTTTCCGCCGCGAGATAGGCGAGCATTTCGGGGTCTTTGCGACTGTCGTCGCGCAGCCAATAATAGGGGTCCTGCCGGGTGGCGCCGAAGGGGGCTTTCACCGCATGCGGTTTCTTGGCCGCGACCGGCGGGCGGGGCGCGTCGGCCGGCTGGGCGGCGGCGGTGGCGGCCGCGCCAAGGCTGAGGC
>DAMDPH010000023.1:0-32878 GCA_032082785.1 Sphingobium sp.
GCGACGGCGGTCGAACTGGGCAGCCGGCTGCGCGCGCCCAGCCTGATCGAATTTTTCGCCAATGACCGCCCGGCCATCGCCGCCGCCGCCATGGCGCGGGCGCAGCTGCCCGACGACGCATGGGAAAGGCTGCTGCCGCGCCTGACCCCGACCGCGCGCGGCGTATTGCGCGGCCGGCGCGATATCGGTCCCAGGACGCGGCAGGCGCTCGAAGCCTTTGGCGCCACCGATCTGGTGCTGACCACCGACCTTGCCGAAGCGGATCTGCTTGCCGCCGATCAGGCTGATGAGGACATGCTGTTGACCGGCGACATGATCGCGCCGGAAGAGGAGGGCACGCAGTCCCACCCCGTGCAGCCCGATCCAGCGCAGCCCGACCCCGGGCAGCCGGCGCGGGCGGAGGAGGCCGAACCCTCCACCGTCACCTTCCTGCGCCCGCCCGCCCGCGATCAGGATCAGATCCGCAATCTGGTCGAACGGATTGCCCTCTTCACCAATGAGCGCCGCCAGCGCCCCGTCGAGCAGAGCGACCCGCCGCTGCCCGACGCACCGGAGGCCCAGGCCGAAGAACCCGCGCCGGCTCGCGCCGAAAGCTGGGGTCGTCGCCCCTTCGCCTTCGAAACCGACGCCAGCGGCGTCATCATCTGGATCGACGAAGGGCCGCGCGCCGCGCTTATCGGCCTGTCGCTCGGCGAGATCGCGCTGGAAGGCAGCAGCGGCCCGGACGGCCATGTCGCCGGCGCCTTTGCCCGGCGCAGCGCCTTTCAGAATGGCCGTTTCACCATCATCGGCGGTGTCATGGGCGGTGAATGGCGGCTGTCCGCCACGCCCTTCTTCGATCCCCGCTCGGGTCGTTTTCAGGGCTATCGCGGGCAGGCGCGCCGCCCCTATCTGCACGAGGTCGCGGCCGAGCCGGCGGCCGAGCGTATCGCCATTGGCGGCTTGTCCGCCGATTCGCTGCGGCAGCTGGTTCATGAACTGCGCACGCCGCTCAACGCGATCCTGGGTTTTGCCGAGATCATCGAGCAGGAAATGTTCGGCCCGGCCGGCCCGCAATATCGCGACATGGCCGGCAAGATCGCCGGCGATGCCCGCCATTTGCTGCTCGCCTTCGACGATCTCGACCTTGCCGCCAAAGTTTCGCGTGGGGAGGGGATGGAGGCTGCACAGGCGCTCGACCCCGCCACGCTGATCGGTCAGGTCGCCGCCCGCTTTCGCGAACAGGGCAGCGGTCAGGACGCCGCCATCGACATCGCCATGGCGCCCAGTCTGCCGCCCGTCCGCATCGATCCGGTGCAGGGGGAGCGCATGGTGCAGCATCTGCTGCGCACCGTCATTTCGGTCAGCGCGCCGGGCGAGGGCGTGAAGGGCGCCTGCTGGTTCCAGCCCGACGGCCGCGAAGGCCGGGTGGTGCTGGCGCTCGACCGCCCCGCCAGCCTGGCCGGCATGGAGGAAGGGCAGTTGCTCGACCCCGGCTATATGCCCGATGGCCAATGGGCGGACGGGCCGCTGCTGGGGCTTGGCTTCTCGCTGCGCCTGATCCGCAGCCTCGCGGCAACCTGCGGCGGCAATCTGGAGGTGGAGCCGGCGCGGCTGATTCTGACCATGCCCGCGAGCGCGGAGCCACGGGAGAATGCCGGTCACGCCTGACAGGGGAGGGGCGGAAACCTGATGGCAAGAATATCGCGATAGGGCCGAATGATGAACGGCTCCAATCCTGACGGCAATCTGCTCCAGCCGCCCCGCGTCCACGACCGCATCGCGCTCGATCCCGCCTTGGGCCGGCGCTTCACGCTGATCGTCGACACCGAGGAGGAATTTGACTGGGACGCCCCGCTTGCGCGCGCCAATACGCGCGTGACCGCACTGTCCGGGCTGGCGCAGGGGCAGGCTTTTTTCGCGGCCGCCGGGGTCAAGCCCATTTATGTCGCCGATTATCCCGTGGTGGCGAGCGATGCCGCCGCCGCGCTGCTTGGCCAATGGTCCCATGACGGCGCGGCCGACATCGGCGCTCATCTGCACAGCTGGGTCAGCCCCCCCTATGTCGAGCGAATCTCCTGCCGCAACAGCTATGCCGGCTTCCTGCCGGTGGAGGTGGAGCGGGCAAAGCTCGCCGCGCTCACCGCCCGCATGACCGAACGCTTCGGCCGTCGCCCGCTGGCCTATCGCGCCGGCCGCTATGGCGTCGGCCCCAACAGCGCGGCCCTGCTGGAGGAGGCGGGCTATCGCCTCGACAGTTCGGTGCGCAGCCGCTTCGATTATCGCGATCAGGATGGCCCGAATTTCAGCGGCTTGCCTGTATTCCCTTATTGGGCCGGTCCAAAGCGGACGCTGGCGGAGCTGCCGCTCTCCACCGCCTTTACCGGCCTGCTGCGCGGCGGCGGGGAGCGGCTCTACCGCGCCAGCCGGGGCATGGGGCCGCTCACCGGCCTCATCGCCCGCGCCGGTCTGTTGCAGCGCGTGCCGCTGACGCCCGAAGGCGTGCCGGCCGCCGCCGCGATCGCCGCCATCGATGTCTTGATTGAGGAGGATGTGCCCATCCTCAACTTCAGCTTTCACTCGCCCACGCTGGAACCGGGCCACACCCCCTATGTCCGCGACGAAAGCGACCGGCGCGCCTTCTATGCCTGGTGGGACCGCATATTGGCGCATCTCGCCCGGCGCGGCGTCGCGCCCGCCAGCCTGGACGACCTCCTCACCGCCTTTTCCCCGCGCGAGCGGTCTTGCCAAGCCGCGTGATGCTGCCTATCCGGCGTTGAAGGTGGGGCCTGTAGCTCAATGGTTAGAGCTGGCCGCTCATAACGGCTAGGTTGCGGGTTCGAGTCCTGCCGGGCCCACCAAGTTTCCTAATTTTGTGCCCTATATGTTCTCATCTTGGCTCCGAAGCCCTTGAGTTTTGGGCTGCCGGTCGTACACTTTCTCTCACGACATATCACTCCAGCGCGGCTCTTCAGGGGGCATCGCGGGGGGCATCGAAAGAGAAAGTGGGGGCATCGTGGCTCTGACAGTTGCAGAGGTAAAGAACGCCAAGCCGCGCGAGCAGGACTATAAGCTCTCCGACGCGGCGGGCCTGCACCTGTTCGTTTCGAAGAAGGGCGCCAAATCGTGGCGCTTCAAGTACCGATTCGCTGGTAAGGAAAAGCGGCTGACCTTCGGCCTGTTTCCCGACGTCTCGCTGTCCGAGGCGCGTGACAGGCGCGACGCCGCCAAGGCAATGATCCGGGCGGGTAAGGATCCGGTCGTCGAGGGTGAGAAGATCCGGCAGGCAGCGATCGCGGCGGCCGGGGCGACGTTCAAGACGATCGCCGAAGCCTGGATGGCCGACGAATGCCCCCAATGGTCTGACGCTCACGCCGCCCGGGTCCGGTTCCGCATGGAGAAGGACATATACCCCGAGTTCGGCCGGATGCCCGTGGCCGACATCACCGGTCCGATGGTGCTCCGGGCACTACGGAAGATCGAGAAGCGGGGATCCATCGAGACAGCCAAGCGGGTGAAGGGCTATGTCCTCGCCGTGTTCCGCCGGGCGCGAAGCGAACACTTCATCGGCCCGGAGGCGGTTCTGGCTGTTTCGGAGATCGGAGACGCTCTCAAGCCGACGCCAGTGGGCTCCAAGCAGCCAGCGCTGGTGCGGGTGGAGGAGCTGCTTGAACTCCAGCAGGCGGTCGACCGGTCCACGTCCGATCTGGTCACAAAGCTCGCTTCGCGACTGCTGGCGCTGACGGTTGTCCGGGTAGGGGTGCTGCGTCAGGCGACCTGGGATGAGATCGAGGGGATTGACTGGGCGAGGCCCGATGCCCCCGCACCTGATGCGGTGTGGCGCATCTCTGCCGCAAGGATGAAGCTCGAGGTCGAGGACAAAGGCAATGAGGCATTCGGCCATGAGGTGCCCCTGCCGACGCAGGCGGTCGAGCTGCTGCGGACGCTGCACGTCGTCACAGGCAAGTATGAGCTTCTTTTCCCTGGCGGCAAATCGTGGCGCGACCCAATGAGCGATGCCGCGCTGTCAACGCTCTATAAGCGTATGGCCGGCGGCAAGTATAAGGGGCGGATGGTGCCTCACGGCTGGCGCTCTGCCTTTTCGACCATCATGAATGAGCGGGCCGCAGAGGCGCAATCGGATGGCGACCGGATGCTGATCGACATGATGCTGGCGCACGTGCCTAAGGGTATGTCAGCTTCGGAATGGGCTTATAATCGGGCAAGGTATCTGAAGCCGCGCCGTGCACTGGGTCAGGCATGGGCAGATATAATAAGTGATGTTTTGGCCCCGGCGGCCGCTCTAATGCCAGGGAGATGATGGAGTGGAAGATGTCTCGAAAACGCTAATGGAAGGCGAGGGGCAGGCCGTCACGGATGAAATCTTGAGCAACAAAGCCATCACGTCCGGCTTTACCATAAATGAGAAACCTCCCCGATCTTTGACAACCCTTGAAGTTGTGGGTTTTGTGCTAAGTGGCGGATATTTTGCCGCAATTCTCATCTACGCATTTACATCGTCGCAACCTATTCTAGCGCTGAAAGCTGACGCATTTGCGACCTTCCTTTCGGGCGTATTTGCTCCAGTTGCATTTTTGTGGCTTGTCCTCGGATTTAAACAGCAAGGTATTGAACTGCAAAACAGCGCTAAGGCTCTGTACATACAGGGTGAAGAGCTTCGAAATTCTGTCGAAGAACAAAGGCGACTGGTTGCTATTTCTCGTGAGCAATTGGAGGCGGAGGCAAAGGCGCGAGAAGCAGCCGAATCCGCTGCGGAAAAGGCTGCACAGCCTGTTCTGACGATGGGCGAACCTACAAAAGAAGAGAAAGAAGGCTTCGTTGAATATTCGATGCCTATTCGCTCCGGTGGACCAACTATATCCTATGTCGTTGTCGAAAAGGGCGATGAACCCATCGCAAAGTTTCCATTCATCATGCCAGGGGAAACGGTTAATTTTAAGTGGTCCTTACCTTACAACGTAAATCAAGCCTCTTTTCAAGTTCTTATATACTATTTTGACAACCGACGAAATGAAAGGAGGCAATATTTCTGGATCAACAACGTGAACGAGCTAGATCCTAATGCAACGGAGCCGATGTATGAGGCCGGTGAAAGGATGTATCTTTAGCTTGCTAGGGAGGTGCTTTTTGTCACGTTGGGGTAAATGTCTGTGAATTCATCTACAGGTTCCGGCGACGGCTTCATGCGCTGGCGCCGCGGCTTCCGCGGAGGAAGGGCAGGGTTTGAGCCATCAAGCGTCACGCGGACGATCGCACCCCAAGGCTCCCTGCTCTCGAAGATCGCGCGAGCCACCGCAACTTGGCCGATCACGCGCTCGGCGAACTCGGGCCAGACATACCCGATCTGCTCCCCCTCACTTGAATAGATGCCGACGGCTCGATGGCCGCCAAAGGAGTGGCGTTCCCGGCGCAACTCAAGCGTGTCGCCTGGCCGGCAGTTGGCAATGACAGCGCGACGGCTGGCTGCGCGAGAACTGGAGTCTTCGGCGCCGACCACGACGACCGACAGGGCGTTTAAGAACATACGTGAAACTTAGGGCTGCCCGAGACTGGGCGCAACATGGACGATGGCCGCGCAATCCACAGGCTGGCGCGGATGCGAGGCGCCGCTCTCATTTCAAGCCGCGCTCAAATTGGAACTGATCATCGCGATAAGGCTTCACTTCGTTCAGCAGGAGAGGAGATCTTGCATGCCGGACGTGGAAGACCTTGACGACACGACGCTCATCAACCTGTGGAACGCTGTCGATGATCCGGGCGATCTGAGCCAGTATGAGCAGGAGGTGATCACCGAGATGGCCAGGCGCGAGATCGATTTCTGAACGCCGTGCTGGCTCCGGGCCAGACAGCTCGCCTTCAGCTATTCCTTAGCCCGTCCGGCGCGGCTGTCCTGCCAAAAACAGAAGGTTAATGCGCTTGCCCGCTTCCTTGATCCTACTATGACGTGTCTCGGCCAGTCGCAGCTTGGCCGAGCAGCATCGTGGTAGGAGTCAGGCCGGTGCTTGATGAGCATAGTACCAGAAGCAGTCCGCCTCGGATCTTGATGAAGTACATCGCGAGCTCTGAGGCTAATCCCCTGCCTGATCGGTGGATGAGCTGGGCAAGCGGCGCTATCGCGATCGGAACAGCGGCTCTGGTCGTGAGCGAGCTTCTGATCTTGGTCTAGCGCTCAGGTAACGGTCTCAAGGCGATGGCGATCAACATCGGAGACAATGCCGTTCCTTGAATGCTCTACAGCGCAGATCCGGCGGAACACTGGCGCGAGGCGAGTATCCTGCCGCATTTCTTCGAGCGCCTCGCTTGCCTGTCTCAGCCATTCGGTCTGCTCTGGCTCTAATCCACCGACTAGCTTGTAGCGGATCGGATCGTGACCCGATCTTGCAATGATGCCGGCGGCTGTCAGTGTCTTCATCGTGTGGTTAAGATCTACGCGTGTGAACGCGTCTTTAAACTCAGCCTTGAGCCAGGCGATACTCGCGCCTTCAGGTGGCTGCGCCTCGATCATCCTTTCGATAACGACCAGCGTTCGTAGGCGCAGCAAAGGACGGTGCTTCATGAGCGGCGTGGTTAATGAAAGGTGGTGACGGGTGCAAGTTACTGAATCAGACGGGTTATTCGAAGCCTTGCGTCCTCCGTCTTCAGACGGCTCGGGTGGCTGGGCGCGAGAGTGCTGTGCAAATGTCTGGCAGGCCTCAGGTCAGGCCGCTCGCCTTTAGCTGAAGCTTGATGCCGTTCAGCGCTGCCGTTGTGCTGGCCGAGCGCCCCAGATCCTGATCGCCGATCGCGCCATTCCAGAACGCGTGCAGCGGCCAGCGTTCTGCGCAGAAGGGCAAGAGGCATCGGAGCGCCAGCCGCACCTCGATGGTGTCGACCTTCTCCTTGCCGGCGCGCCGGTTGGCAGCCTCGAGGATCTCGAGCGATAGGTCGATGATGGTGCGCTGGTTCTTGTTCACTGCGGGAACGTAGCGCGAACATCGGGTGAGTCGCTACGGCTGGATCCGAAATGTGCGGCGGCTTGACGGATCGGCCCCTCTGCCATCATCATCCCGTAAGCTGGGGAGGGGATTCCATGCTGAGAGATTGGTCCGATCGGGTGCCTGAGCCCAGAAGCCGCGGCGGCCGGATTGCGGACATCATCATCGGCTTCATCGTCCTGGCAGGCGCCATCAGCCTCGCCGGCGGGGCGCTGGTCTGGCTTGCGGGCCTCTTCCTCTAGAGCAGGGTCGGGGCCGCCGGCGGCGCTGGCGCTTTGCCTTTCGGCTTGAACCACGGCTGATCGGTGTGCTCGACCTGGAGCCGCTCGGCCGGGTAGGGCACATCGAACCGGTATAGCTCCTCCAGCGGAGCGGTGAGCCAGGTCTGCCAGTCCGCCGGATCGATTATGACAGGCGACCGATCGTGGATGTACTCGAGCTCCATGCAGGCCGCCGTCATGACGCCGGTATAAACGCTGCCCCACTCGGCGCTGTCTGACCAGAGCCCTGCCCAAGCGAATATCGGCTGGTCCGTCACCGAAAGCCAGGTCTCGGTCATCTTGCCCTTCTCGCCCACTGCCTCGGCAAAGCGCGCGGTCGGGATAAGGCACCGGTTACGCGGCTCGATCGCCCAACGTTTCCAGAAGCTGCCCAGCTTGTCGAAGCGCGCGTTGTTGACGGGCTTGGGCTTGAGTGGCTGGCCGTTCTTGCCCTTGAGCGTGACGGGGAAGCCCCACGTCATCTGCTCCAGCACCGGCTCGCCATCCTGCAAGCGGATGACGCTGCCTGGCTCTTTGGGGTGGACCTGCAGAGGCCCTTCGTTGAAGCGGGCGCCAAGCTTCGCGCCGAAGAGCTTCAGCACCTTGTCGGTCGCACCACGTTCCGCCCGGTTGCACATGGCGCGAAGGTGAGCATCGCGAGCCTGCCTGTCAACGCATCTCTGATCTTGACCGAATCGAGAACGAAGCGCGAACATGAGGCATGGACGACAGCCTCATTCGTGATCACGCTCAGCAGCGAAGCCTATCCTTTCGGTGGCGCACGTGGAGCGAGGGCGAGCGCGCCTTTGCGCGGATCGAGATCTGGCACGAGGGCAAAAAGATCTACGCGATCGGCAGCAACGGCCTGACTTCAGAGCAGGACGTACTCGACCTTGTCATGGGTTGGGCGATTAAGCATACCGGCGGGGAGGCTAAACACGGCACATTGGCGGGATGGAGCCACTCATTGGGGATCGGCCAGAAGAAGGTGCCGGCGAATGGCTTAAAGAAGCGGGGTCTCTAAGCGCCTGACCTTCCGCATCGTCAGCAGGTGATGATCACCCGAGAGCGGCCGCGCCACCGCGAGAGACGCAACCGAGTGTTAACTCAAGCGGCGTAAGGTGTTGATATGGCACATGTGAAGCAGATCAGGACATCAGACGGGCGGCCGGCGCTGCTGGCTGCTCGCATGAACGGCATCTCCCGGGCAGCGCTGGAAAAGCGCATCCGCCTCGGCTGGACCGTTGATGACGCGGCGACGATCCCTCCGCACAGCTGGCAGAAATGCTATGATGCAGGCCAGCGCGCTCGATCGGCACGGCTGTCACATACGCCTGCCTGCTGAACTACTTTTCGGCGTCCCAGGCTTTCACTGCGGCCACCTTGTTCCGGCAGTCCGCGCCGGCCTCCAGCACATCGATCAGATAGTCCGCCGCCTGAGCATCGGTGAATTTGCCGCCGGCGCCTGAAGGCTTACCAGGCACAGGCTCGGCAGCGCACGACAGGAGCTGCGGCGGCACCCTGATCTTAGCGGGCGCCGGCGCGTCCCCGCACGCGCTCAAGCACAGACTGCATCCCAGCGCCCACAGCATCATCGGTGGCTTGTTCACGAACGATCTCCCTGAGTTTCTCCGCGTCGCCGCGCGTCTTGGTGGACAGCGCCATGTCTGTGAGGGCAGCAGCTTTTGCCGCCCGCTCGGCTGATGCCTCGACCTTTGCCGCTGCGGTGATGACCTTCTGCGCGTTGGCAGCGTTCGCCTGGTGCTTGCCGGCGCATGACGCTGGCCCCCAGGCGGCGAGCGCCCCCAGCAGGGCACCGGCGGCGAAGATCACGCCATTGCGGCTCAGGAAGGCAGGGAAGGCGATCATTCGCTGGGCTCCTTGGAACAGGTGGCCGAGAGACGAGGTTTGGCCTCGAGCTGGACGGTCAGGATCGCGATGGCAGACCACTGCGCAGCGATCACTGGTAACCACCAGCGGCGACGCAACATGCAGAATACGCAATGCATCATCGCGGCTCCCACGTGATCGCCAGCACGAAGATGAAGAGAGCCACGACAAAGGCGACGCCCATGGCAAAGCCTATCACGAGATCATCGGTGATCATTGCTTCTCCTCGACGGGAACCGGCCGATCCGCCGGCTGATCGATCTGAACCTTGTTTGGCTGATGCTCATTGCCGCGAGAGGGGACGAGGCCGGGAGCAAGCGTGCCAAGCACGCCGACGAGGCCGGTCATGATGGCAAGGTCTGCCCCACTACCACCAATCTTGGACAGCAGCACAATAGCGAGCAGAGTTGCGGCGAAGGCGAACAGGCCAATCGTGCGGTCGGGTTTCACCGCGCCCAATCCCCGGTCTTCTTGTGGAGCCAGCTCAAGAACTCGCCTACAGTCTTGTCCCGCAGGATAGATGGATTGGCCTTGGTCGCAGCAGGTCCAGCGATCAGGTCAGCGCGATCCTTCACGTCGGCGGCGATCACCTGCGCTGCGGTCAGCGGTCCGAAAAAGTGCGCGGCGTAGAGCGACGCCTTGTTGATCGGAATGCCTTTCGCGCGGAGATAAGCGGCGTTCTTGGAAGTAAAAGTCTTGGCTCGTGCTGTCTGCTCCGCGGCGGTTGGCGCTAAGCCGCCGAACGCCTGCGAGGCGTCCGTGCCCCAAGTGCCGCCTTCACCGATCCACGTCGACTTGATGAATTGGTAGAGCCCTGAGGCACTGGAGGTTGTTGCCTTCACATACGGGCGATCGTTGCTCTCGATCTTCGACAGCATCGGCCAGTAGTCGTTGGGGATGGCCCCGTTGCTCGCCGGCAGGATCTTGGGTGGCGCAATCTCGTCCAGCTTGGCCAGAGTGTCTCGGCCTGCCCAGCCGTCGATTGGGGATAGCCCAAGGCGCTCCTGGAACAGGCGCACGAACTCGTCGTCGGTGATCGTAGTCATAGCTTGTCCCTCAACCTTTCCATCTGGTGCGCCAGCTCACGCATGTGATCGCCATGGTGGTGCAGGGCGTCCGTATTCTCGCGCAGACGCTCGGACATCATCAGCATCGAGGTGTTATCCATCAGCACCCCGGCCGCCAGCCGCATGCCAGCGTCAGGGTCGTTCGCCTGCGCCTTTTTGAGCCCCTGCCGTACGCCGGCGACAACTGCCGCGATGAACGCGGCGATTCCTCCCCCGATCGCGGCGACCCCTTCAACGTCAACGCCTTCTAACATTGGCGCGCATTCCCTCTTTCGCGTGGATACGGTTCTGTTCTGCGAGGGGGAGGTCGCTGGCGGCGCGGTAGGCGGAGGCGATGTCCATCAGAAACAGGGTGGTGTAGGTGATGATCCCGAAAGTCGGGATGTTGGAACGGATCAGCCCAAGGATGATCTGTGAGACAAGAAAGGCGCTTATCGCGCTCGTGGCGAGGCGAACCGCCGGTGTGCGGGAATATGCGCCGTTGATGAACAACGCAGCCGCTCGGATCATCCCGACGAGAATAGCGGCAAGGCCCCAGATGGCAGAGGGATGATAGCCGGTCCAAGTCGCCATGTCGGCCATCCCGGCCAAGAGATGCTTTGTTGCGGGAGCCTCCCACATCTCAGGGTGCAGCACCGTGTAGACGCCCCAGGGTATCATGAAGAAGACAGCCATGAACCACTCGGGCAGGCGGGCTGGGAAGTGCTGTTTAAGGGATTGGATCAGCATAGCAGCTGCCTTCAACCGGCCTCGGCATGGGCGTCGACCACTGCCTGCACCCGAGCAGTTTCCTGGTCGATCAGGTTCGTAGTTCCGCGGATGATGTTGATGACGTTACTTGCCTGCTGGTGGACCATCTCACCCGCCGGCAGCTGACCGAGCAGCGCCTCGAGGTCGTCAGCAACCTTGCCGGTGCTGGCTCGCTTCATGATGGCTTGCGTGGCCTTCACGCTTTCAAGCGACGCGATGTCACGCTGCCGCTTCAGTTCTGCGATCTGGGCATCATATTCGGAAACGGTCTGAGACATGGTCATTCTCCTGCTTTGATCTTCGGCTGCGTGGCGCGGACCTTGCGTGCAGGCGCGGGCGTCGGCTCGACGCCGTCCATCTCATCGAGAGTGTCAGCCACGCTGATGCTGGTCGGCTGGCCAAAGAGGTTCACGTAGATGGTGGCGTTGATGCCGTGCGGGTCGCCCTTCACTTCACGGCGGCCGGAGATCCGATCGCGAGCGAAGAAGATGCGGCCCTCGCCATGCGCGGTCATGGCTTCTGCGCCGTCGCCGACGTTCAACTGCTCGATGATGCGCAGCTCGATCGGGTTGACCAGCGCTTGCCCGTCATTCGCGAGCTTCTTCACGAAGCCATACTGATCGCTCAGCTGATCGACCTGCGGGCCGGCGCCCATGTCGAAGATGATCGCGCAGGGGTTCACGCCGTCCGACGGCTTCATCACGGCAATGATGGCGGTGGCGGGGATTTCCAGCCGCGCGCCATCGGCTGTCTTGAGGTGCAGCATAAGGTCTCCTTGGGAGTGAGGATGTCAGGAGGGGCGGCGGCGGATTACCGTCGTCAAGGAAAGTCGGCGTTGTTGATGAACTGTATCGGGGCCGTGAGAGAGCCGCCGAGAACGCCGGATCCGAACTGAATGCCGCCGGCATTGGGATTAATGCCGACGAAGAGCTCAACCCAGCTTGCCTGAAGATCGGCGCCAGCAGTGCGCCAGCCGAGCTTATGGTAGCGGATGGTGCCGGTAAACGAAGGACCTACAGCCGTGGATTGGTAGGTCCAATAGATGAGGTAGGGGTTCCAGGCGATGCTTCGGCCGACCCCGCTGATGGGCGGGGTGATGGTGCTGCTGCTATCGTTGGCGGTTACGACGCTATCGGCGGTGTAGGCTGCGAGCTTTAGCATCCGCCTACCGCTATCGAACGTCACTTTACCGTCGCTCCGCCGGCGTAGACGTGCTGCCCAGGCAGAACCGCTGCCGTTGGGCCAATTGAGATCAACGCGCCCAAAGACACGGATCGGCGCCCCGCCCATGACTGTTACCGTCCAGTTGTTGGCAGACGTCTGTTCTATTTTGTGAATCCCCCGGTAATTCGTGGCGTCCAGCTCGAAGAAGACGAGAGGCATGCCCACGCACGTGAAACTGACGGTGCTTCCTGAAGGCACGAAGCGACCGATGTAGCCGTAGGCCGAGCGATCGCTATCAACGGAAAATCGGCCGTTCTCATTCTTGGCGCGGAACCCATACGATCCTGCTGCGGCTGCCGAGCCTCCGACTGTGAATACGATGACATCGCAAGCAGCTGACTGAGTGGCCCCAGACGGGTGGCTGGCGGCGATCGACGGCACGCCCGCCGGAAATGTGAGCGCGATGTTCTTGCGTTTCTGAGCTGGTCCCTGTGGCGAAGCACCGCCAGGAAAGGTGGCATAATCAACAAGTGTAATTGCCACGCGCTGCCCGGCAAGTTCGGTGAGGCTCCACGTCCCGGTTACATCGGGGGCGATGGAAATAGTAGAGTGATAGAAGAGGGTCTCGTCGGTCCTGCTATTATAGAAGCGGGTGCGCAGCGCCCAAACCATCAGGGGCACCATCCAAATTCGGCGACCCGGACACCGCCGCTGAGAATATACTGCGTTGTCCTTCCTTGAGCATCGATATCGACATAGAAACCGTCAGCGCCGTTGCCGCCGGGCGGAAGCACGCGAAAACGATCAGACCGGATCGTGAGGTCGGCGCGCTGGCCATTGTTGTTCAGGACCATGCCGCTGACATAGCCATTGACATCGATCTCCAGACCCCAACGCCCAAACAGCGTGGTGATGTTGCCCTGCACCTGCGTGATCGCCGTTTGCTGTGTGCTGATCGTCACGCCCTGCGTCTGCACGGTAGTGGAGAGGCTGGCATATTGAGTGGCGAGCGTAGAGAGTGCTTGAAAAGACTGCAGGATGGATACTTGCTGCGAAAAAGCAGTGGCGACCGTTCCGCGCTCCAGCTGTACTTGACGGGCGTGGAAGCTTTGAACTGTCCCGTTGCCTTTATACCAAACTAGATAAATCCGCGCCTTAACGGTCCCTGCCGGTGCACTCGCTGTCACCTTGAGCGCCTGACGACTCTGACCGGTCGGATCAAAATTCGGTCCTGATGCTCGGCCGGTGCCGGTCGACGTTCCAAGATCCCCGTTTGATGCGTCTAAGAACTGGATTTGCGTGTAGTGAACGCCAGTGCCGCCGCTGATGAACTGCCCCATGTCGGCAGTAAGGGTGTAGGGGCTCCCCGGCTCTATCGAGATATCCCTATAGAGATAAAGGTAGCCCCCATTCCCCGGGTCGCTTCCTGTGGAGGCGTAGCTGCCCCAGCCGTTGCCGCCGCTGGTTACCGCCCAGGCTCCAGCATTGAAGCTCCAGCCCTCCAGGCCGTTCTCGAAGGTTGGGTTCGGACACAGATTGCCGGTGCCGGCTGTCACGCGCGTCGTGATCGAGGCAACATCACCTTGGAGCGTCGACGTTGTAGACTGAAGCTGCGTTATGCTTGCGCCTTGACTGGTCACCGTGCTTTCCAGCGTGGCTGTGCGCCCTGTCAAATTGGTGAGCGCTGTAGACTGAGAGGTGATTGCGCTCTCCGCAGACCCCACGCGCGTGGTTAACTGAGCCACATTCTGGTTCGCTGCCGTGATCGCTTGTGCGTTCGTGCTGATGGCGGCGCTGGCTGTGCTGATCTGGATGTCATGCGTGGCCAGAGTCCCGGCCTGATTGCTGACTGTCGCTTGCAGATTTGTGATGGTTGCGCCCTGCTCGCCGAGCGTTGTTTCAACCGTGTGGATACGGCCGCCGGCGGCAGTTACCTCGGCTGAGAGCGCGTCGATATCGGCCGTGACGCTCGCCTGAATTTGGTTGGCCAGCGTCTGCGCGGCGGCTGCCGCGGCCTCTGCGGCGGCGGTGTCCTGCTCGAGCTGTTGGAGCTTGTCGTCCTGCTGCGCCACCTGATCCGAGATGTCGGAGATGATGCCAGCGCCGGTCGTGGTCGCAGCCAGAATGGTGTAAAGCCCGTCGATCTGCTCGACCCGATACCCAACCCGAACCTGGTAGGGTGTTTCGCTTTCCAGCGGCGCAATGACGTGCTGAACAGGGTCGTTGGCCGAAAGGATCGCAGACCGGGTCCACGCATCGTCATTGGCCTTGCGGTAGTCGATAAGCACCGCGTCGGCCGATGGCATCTCGCTGTTGCCCGTGACCACAACCGCCGGCAGTCCTTCGCCCGTAACGGTGCCGGCGGCAGACCAGTTGGCGGCGGCGGGCGCCGGCGGCTTCAGATCGGGGGCGGTGAGGGTGAAAGGAGCGGGCGGGGTGGTGGTTTGTCCGAGCGCGAATGCGTGCTTGCTGTAAGTCTCGGTCTCGGCCGAGAACGACACCTTTCCGGTAGAGGGGTCGGGCGCGCGGCGCGTGATAAGGACCGGCTGATCGACCAGCCCTTCCTCCGGCACGTTGAGCAGGACGACATCGCCCGTCTTGAGGCCAATCCACTCGGGGCCAGTCGTGAAGTTGATCGGGCCGGCTTCACGGCTGTTGACGATGTCGTAGGCCGCGAGCTGACCCGGCTGCTTTGCCTGCTGGCCGGAAAAGACCTGCACCAGAGGGTAGTCGATCTCCTTGGTGCGCTGCCCTCGGTCGGCGGTCACATAGTCGGGCACCTTGATCGCGGTGCCCGAGATCACTGACCAATCACTGTCCTCGTCGACATAGCGCGGAATGACGGTGTTGAAGCGATCACGTCGGCTCTTCGTGGCTGCGATCGACAGGCTGTCGAGAAGATGGCGGCTTTCGATGGTCGCGATTGCCGAGCGCGGCGCTGACACCAGGCAACCGATCATCGCGCCCGTCTGCGTCGGCACGGCGCCACCAGCTTGCAGGATGCGCTTCAGCGTGTCCCACTTGCTGTCGGTCGTCCACTCAACGCCCCCGACCTTCCAGCCATTGGCTTCGCAGACGTTCGCGCATTCGACAAACTCGGCGACACGAATGTTCGCAACGGGCGCGCCGATCCCGCAGGTGCGCCTTCCGTTCTGCCAGCGGCCTAGCGCCCAGGTGAGGGCGTGAATCGCGGGATTGTCCGACCACACATAGGTAGTTTCGTCGAGCGCGCGACAGGTGCCCGATCCGCCGGGATAGGTGCTGTCCAGGCGCGGGTCATAGACGCGAACCCACTTGCCGATCCATGCCGGCTCCGGCGCGCCAGCGCCGTACATCTCGCCCTGCTTGTTGAAGCGCAGGCACCACATGGCATGCGTGATGCCGGAGAGGCGGTGTTGAGTGCTCCAGCCGGGCGCGGTGCCGCCCATGAGTGACAAGGCGAGGGCGCTCGCCTGAGGCCCTCCAAGATGCACCTTCTGCGCCTGATAATCGTGGTAGGTACCGATCGCGTTGCCGCTGGTGTCGAACGTCACGACCTCGCCGTCGGCGGTGAAGCGCTCGATCTGCTGGATCTGCCCGCCGATGCTGAGCATTGCGCCGAACCAGAGCAGGTCATTGAACTTGGTGTAGCCGGGCCGCGTGTTGGTAGCGGCATAGATGCGCAATCCAGACATGCGGGTGCGGCCCATGGCGTAGGGCAGGCCGCTCTGCGGGTTGGTGGTGAAGCTGGTCTGGCTGCCTTGGGCCGACAGGCCGGGCGCCGTCGCAGCGCTGATCGCCGAGAGGACGCCGGCGGCAAGCCCGCCATAGGTGCCGATGGCGGTCAGCGTGGCGGCGGAAATGCCCGCGATGCTTGCCGTACCGGCGATGCCCGGCGCTAGCGCCGCTGCGGCCGCGCCGCCGGTGGCCGCGACCAGCGCGACCGCGCCGACGACGAAGGCGGCTTTTCGAAGGAAGCCAGACATCAGAGGACGCTCCAGGCAGCTGCTGGCGTCACGTCGATCGTCACCAGGCCATTCTCCAGATGATCTTCGTGGAAGCCGAAGACGTGGCCGTTGCCGGCATAGATGCCGAGCGCGTTCAACCCGCCATGGCCTTCGCCCAGGATGACGTCGCCCAGCATCAGGCGGGCGTAGGGGATGCGGGTCATACCCAGCCCATCGAGCAGCTCGGGCATGCCGGGAAAGCCCATGCGCCGGATCGCCCGAGTAGCCCCGAGTGCCGATGAGTAGCTGCCCGCCTTGCTGATCGACACCTTGTGCCCCAGCTTCTTCAGGTGAAAGGCAACTACCTTGGCGCAGTCTACCTTCCCCCAGGCGAAGGGGCGGCCACGATAGCGCTTCAGCGTGGCTTCGATGGCGGCGTGCCGGCGCTCGAGTGGCGTCATCAGCGGGCCGCCTGATTGGTGACCAGCTCGCGTACAGCGGCAAAGCCCGACTTGGCCGCGCTGCCCTTTGGCGGCTTCACGCCCCAGTAGAGGTTCACGTCTGTGCCGGTCATGTGATCAAGGCCAAGCTCACCCGGCCATATCGACTGATGCCAGCCATTGGACGCTCGCTGACCTTCTTCGGTCTCGAACAGACGCTCGAAGACGCTGACGATGGTGAACTCGACGGATCTGGCGCCGGCTTCATCGATCGAAATCGTCGGCACATCGACCTCACCGCGAAACAGGATCTCCGGCGTGCCGATCACCGCTCCCGTCGCCCGATCCACGGCTCCCACCATTACCTGAGCAATGCTGCCCTGCATGTTTGGGTGCGACAGCACAGCCGTCGCGCTGACGTCCGGCGGGAAAAGCGTAGCAGTGATCTCCGGGCTGTCGTCGCCGATCTCTTCCGACAGATCGGAAATGCCTGCGAAAGTGCCGAAGACCTCGTCCATGCCGGAATAGATTTCGCCGCCGATCTGGAGCACGGCCGAGCCATCGAGCAGGCGCAGCGTATAATCAGGCAGCTCGATTCTGAGCGCGCCAAAGAGCAGCGGCGCCGGCTGCGCCAGCGCGTTCTTGAGCGTAGTGTCCAAGGATAGTCCCCGCAGGAGAAGCGTCAGGCGCTCTCGGAAATAGTGAAGGTAAAGCTGGCCAGCCGATCGACGGAGATCTGCCAGGAGAGCTCGTCGCCCGGCGAAACCATGCCCTCGATCATTGGCTGTGCGAGCTCGACAACATCGTTGGGCGCAAGCGTGGAGCGCAGCATAGGCCAGATGGTGGCGTCCAGCGCCCCACCAGCGCTCGCGAGGCCATCGGCGGCAAACATGTGCATATATCTCCGCCCGGCGCGCTGGATGGACAGCATCTGACCTTCCTTCACTCCATATCCTGCCGTGAGGCCAGAAAGAGGCAGGGTGGTGCCGGAGGCGACCGCCGCCGCCACACGCGGGGCACCGGGGGCACCGGGATCGAAGTCTGGCTGAGGCCACTCCATGCGCAACCGATCCTCCCGGCCGCGCAGAAGGCGCGACTGGACAATCAGCGCCTTATCCCGGGTTGGCATCGGCGGAAGCGTAATGCGTAGGCCGAAGCGGGTGCCCAGCCGGTTGATCCGCTGCTCGGGCCCACCGAGGAAAGGGGTAAGGACAGTCCCAAAGTCGCGCAGGAACGGCTCGGCGGCGCTGGGCACCACCCACTCAGGCATCTCGGTGACAGCCATTTACCGCCCCGGAATCCGGCGGCGCGCGCGGCGCGCCACGCCTGCCTGTGCCATCGCGCTGCCGCCCATTGCTCCGCGGAGCGCGGCGCCATCAGCCATCGCTGCCATCTGCGACAGCAGGTCTTCCGTCATAACCGCGCCCCGCAGATCGAATTGCATGATCCTGCCGCCGTTGTCGTTGCCGGGGCGACGAATATCTACGATCTCGCCTCGGTTCGCGCGGAACTGCACAAGCTGTTGGTCTCCTACCGAGGATGAACCTCCAACCTTGAAGCTCCCGCCCGTTGCGAAGCCTGGCAGTCCTGTCTTGTTGCGCAGCTCGATGGCTGAGGCCAACGTCCCGGCGTTGGAGTAAGCATTGCCGAGCGAACCCGCGAGCGGATTAGAGCCGCCGAATGTGCCGCCCAAAACCTTCGACAACCCACCTGCAAGCGCTTTCTGGATCTGGATCCTGATCAAATCAGAAATTATCTGCTGGGTGACCTGCTTAAACACGTCACCAAGCGATCGTGCGCCGCTGACCGCGTCCGCTAAGCCGTTGACGATCCCGTCTATTCCATCAACTTGGACACGCTCGAGGGCTTCCCTCGCTTCATCAGCGGACCGGGGCAAACTGTCCAGGTACTGGCTTAATGGGCCTTGCGTTCCCCGCATCACCTGATCGTGCGCCCCCGCTTGTAGCTGTGGAAATTCGGCGAGCCGTTCCCGTGCCCGCGTCGCCTCGACAAGATCTTTCGATGTTGAAGCGATTTCGAGTGCGCGACGCTCCTGCTCAAACTGAGCATCCAGTATCCTTAGCTCGACGGCACGCCGCTCCTTCGCTGTACGTGCAGCTGCCGACGACAGCTGCATGAGCTCGACTGCAAGATCCGCTCGGTCCTGCTCGATCTGCAAGTTGCGACGGTCGATAGCCTCTTGTGCGCGTTGTCGAGCCAAATCGCTGCGGCTCTTCGCATTGAGATTATTCAGATCGATCAATTGTTGCTGCTTGGCCCCATCAATTTGATCATCAGACCTGATGGATCGCTCTCGTACCTGTCGATCCACCTCGATCTGGTTGATGTCCGCGTCACGTTGCGCCTCGATCGTGCCGACCAGCTCGGCCTGTGCTGACAGAAGATCAGCATTCTCTCTAGCCATATCGTCATTGAACCGGCGCAGCGCTTCCGCCGCTCTCTCAGCCTCTTTTTGTGCTTTCTTGCGAGCAGACTCTGCAGCGCGAGCTGCCGCCTTTGAACCCGTTTCACCCGAAGCGGCTACAGGCTTCAACTTAGATGGAGATCTGGGTGCATCCACCAAAGGGTTGCCTTGCATAATGCGGGCCATGGTCGCTTGCACATTCGCGTCCGAGATATTCGCCTGGGTTTGTCTGACAAGTGCAGCCGCGCTCGTGCTGTTCATGAAGTCATCAAAGCCCTGGCGGAACGATCCACCTTTGGCAGCCGACCATAGCCCTCGGCCGAAAGCCTGCGGGCGGCGCCACAACCCGGTCGCGAAGTCCAGTCCGCTAGCTGCGCCTTCAGGACTTATTTTGGCCTTATCAGGCACCGCGCCTTGGATTTTCGAAAGTGTGCTGCGGACATCTCCTAACAGACTCAGCAGTGGTTTGATCGATTCAGCGACTGCGTTGATTTCCTGACGGACGGCGATGCCGAACCTTTCTGCGGCGACTTCCATGCGTCCGAACTCGCCTGCTCCGTCAGTTGCGAAATCGGAGATCAGCGCGGAGAACTGGCCACCCCGATCGAACGCACCGAGCGACATAGTGGCCGAATTGGTAACCTGTTGCATGGCTTCGCCGAAGGTGACTGGCAACTGCCGAAACTCTTGGTCGATACTATCGGTGAAGCGACGTTCGGTCAGGGCTCTGAACAGCATATCGCTGCTAATTTTGCCGTCCGATGCCATTTTTTTCAGTTCGCCGCGCGTTACGCCGAGTGCATCTGTGAAAAGACGACTAAGTCGCGGTGATGCCTCCAAAATCTGCCCAAGCTCCTCCCATTCTACGGTGGCGCTCGAAAGGGCTTGGCCCATCTGCAGAGTTGCCGACGCCACTTCCTGCGTGCCAGCTCCTCCTATTTTCAGAGCTTTTGAGAACGTTTCCGTGGCCCGTGCGGCTTCGAACTGCTGCGCTCCAAGCTCTTGAGCGGTGCGCAGGAAGCTCGAATAGAGCGTGCCAGTCTCTGACAGACCTGTCCGTGCATCCGCAGCGATACGGGTGACATCCTTTTGAGCTTGCCCGAAGCTGCCGAAGGCGCTCGTGGCTAGTCGCAGCTGTGCGGCAAGTTGCTTGGACTGGTCCGCCAATCGCAGATAGGCGGTTCCAGCAGCAGCAATGGAAGTTATTCCTAGTGCGGCGCCTACACCTCGCAGAGATGTTGAGATCTGCTCAGATGCCGTCTTTACGTCCTTAGAGGCGCGCGTGAACTGCTGCGTTGACTTTGACGCGCGCCGGATCCCAGACTCGAACTCAGCAGAATCGAGACCCAAGGTCACGCGGAGCGCGCCGATCACACTGCGTGCCATGCTTTGACTCCGCTTCAGGAAAACCGTTAAACCCTCACGCGAAAGAAAGGGTGGTCAGATGAATATCTGGAAGTTTGTTACGTTCGTTGGCGCCGCGATAGGGGCGTTGCTCGTGTTTGGTTCGCTGGCAGACGGTAGCGCCCCGCAGCAAGCGGCTGCCGCCGGCATCGCCTTATTTTTTGTGGTGGCGCCCTACTGTTTGCATGGCGTCCTTTTCCGATCCAAATTTGTCGAAATGAGAGATGCCCCGCCATCTCTGCCGTCTGAACAACAGAATTCTAGCGGTATATCTCACGACGCGTTTAAAAATTGGTCAGACCTGCCCCGGTGACGACACTCGTCTGATCGTCAGCGCGACGCCGCTCTTCGCCATCTGCCGCATCATGGCCACCATCTGAGCGTTGGTGCGGTATCGTGGCTGCTTTCTCTCTCCCAATGCTTCTGAAAGCGAAGGCATCTTTTTTGCACGTGTGAAAGCGGCTTGATGCCAGACGGCGTACATAGTTTCACGATGATTGGCCTTCTCTCGGCGTGTGTAGCCACGAACGACGGCTTGGATCGTTCGAGGCGTCTGCCGCCAAAAGGCATCGGGATCGAACCCGGCTTCGCTCCAAAGCTCTAAAAGTTTGAGCCAGTTCCAGCCGGTTTCTTGGCTCGATCCCGTTTCGGAGGGTTTTCGCTTTCGACCTTCTCAGCTTCTGGCCAGGCGTGCTGCATGGCTTTAGCGACGGCATCCCTGACGCGCGGCAGCCCCCATGCGAGCACCTGATCTCTGAACCCCTCCCATGGCACCCCATGCTGGCGGAACATTCCAGCCCAAGCCAGAGCCGACGTCATGCCCAGGTGGGCGCCGCTGTCGAAGAGCGTCACGATCGTGGTGATCGGCTTGCCGGTCAGCTCTTCAGCCATTGCAAGCGCATCTGCATCCATAGTGATGACGTAGTCTGCGTCATCACTATGGAATGAGGCTTCACCTCGCAATGCGTTCGCCATTAGGCTCCCGCTCCCGCGCCAGCCGCTTCAGTGCGCCCGCCGGTGAACTGAAGCGTGACTTGGCAAGTCATGCGATCATCAAGCGGAATGGTAGGGGTTCGACTCAAGACGTTGACAAAGCCGGAAATTTCCCATGTAGCGCCTTCATTGTCGGCAGGGACAACAATCATGAAGGCCCGTTGGCCAGCGTCCTGATGTGCTTCGCTGATCAGCTGATCGGTTGCTGCGCCGGGCAGCCAATTGACTTGGAAGCTTCCCTGTCCAGATTCGATCAGTGTCTTGATGTATTCGCGCCGCCGCCCAGGGCTTTTAAAATGAGTTGCCTCTGTCGTGCCCCACTCTTCCGAGCCGGGCTCAAGCGCGATGAGCTCGCCAATTTCTGTGAGAGCTCCGCTGGCGTTTGCCAGATGAAATTCCGAGCCAAAGCCCGTGATTGCTTCACTTTCGCCTGCCATTGTTCACTCCTAGGCTAGAGGCTTCCACCAAATTCGAAAATCTGCACTGATGCGGTAGATCGTCCCAACCTCCACGACGTCCTCTGGAGGCATGTCTCGTTCCCCCTCCAGCGATGCGCGGGCGAAGCGGGTAGAACCCACGGTGCGGGGGCGCTCCAATTCTGCCAATGTCGCCAGGAAAAGAGGCTTCACGTTCCTCACATTTAAACCCCAGAAGTCTATCCGTGTGAGCGTGTCTTGAAGCGTTGTGGCGCCGCTGAAGGTGTAGGTTCGGCCGGGCGCCAATCGTTGCAGCGTCATACCAGGCAGCTGTGCCTTCGAAGGCCGAGACAGCCAAGCGATCGACCCGACGCCGGAGAGTTGAGGAAGCGATTTCAGCCGCGCCAGCAGATCAACGTCCACAAGCTACTTCCTTTTCGCCAAGCGCGCGGCGGCTCTTTCTATTTCGAGCCCCAGCAAGGCGCCGATCAGCACGAGCGCGTTGACGCGCTGAGTTTCCCAAGCGGGCGTCATAAACGGCTGAGCCGGTTCCTTGTAGGTGCCGAACTCTTGAGTGATCGCCTGCGGCTGCTGCCCTGGGCCGACATGGATCTCGAGCGGAGCTACTGCGCCGCGATCGGCTCGCTGAGAAGGCGCCAGCACTGTGCCGACATCGATGCTTTCGACAAGCTCGCCCTCGCCAACCGGCGCGAGCGCTCGGGCTGCGCGAGCAATCGGTTCTGCTCCTTCTTTCAAAGCCCGCAAGCCGACTGATCGCGCCGTCGCGCGCGGCATCTGCGCAAGTGCTGCCTCGAGCTCCTTCATACCCTGCAGCTGGAAAGTCTCAGGCATCAAGGTGCACTCCTTACAGCCGTGATGCGGACGCCGTCGTTTAAACCGACGTCCGCTTTGCTGGTTATGTTCCAGATCCCGCTGTCGAAGATTATGCGATGATCGATGATGCTGATCGACCGAGTGGTGCTGTTGGACAGAACCTCGAAACTGGCGGTCTGGCTGCCGCCTTGCTGAGCGGCCTGGCGCTGCTCGCTTCCGCTGCCGAAGTAGACCGCCGCATATTCGCGCGCGAACTCCTGCCACGTTTCCTGCTCGCCGCCGTACTCATCCTCGATAACGGTCCGCTGTTCGAGCACGATGATCCGGTTGCGCGTGCCGCTTCTCATACTGAGAACCGTTGGTATGGCTGGATAAGCGAAGCAACCGCCAGCGGCACCTCACTGGTGATGTTTCCGACATTCACCGCTTCCCGGTTCGCATACCAGTGGCCGATCAGCAGAAGAATGGCATGCTTGAGATCGTCGTAGGTCGAGGGCAGGGACGTGAAGCCGGCGACATAATCTATCGATACAGCGTTGACGCCGCCGATCGTTGCTGGCCACTCGCCGCCACTGTTCAGGACGATCCACTGAGCAGGACTGGCCAGATCAGTCGTGTACTTCTCCGTCGGAACCTGTTGGGTCAGGCCGCCGCGGTCCACATAGTTCACGGCTGTCACCGATGTCACCGGGCCGCGGGGCAGCTCGATCGTCGGCGAGAAAGCGTCAAGAGTCAGGCGCCAGGTGCGAGCCATTAGAGATAAGTCCAGCACCTTCTCTACGTGCCGTGTCGCAGCAGCAATCAAGCCGGCGAGCAGCATGTCTTCGTCAGGATGGAGCACTCTGCATTGGGCCTTGGCCTCCTCGATCGTGACTGGATCGGCCGTAGGCGCAGTGACGAGCTGAAGACCCATCTACAGCCTCCTTCCACTAGTTTGGCTCGGGCGCGTCGCTTTTGGTCTGTCCGGTCGGGCTGCCGTCCCGACCGGCAGCCTTGATCCTGTTGCGGCATCTGGTCGATGGCTCGCGCCCACCGGGCGCTGGACCGTGGCGCGCCGCGGCACCTGAGCCGACCGAAGAGCGTGAACTGCGCTGGCCGGAGCCAGGACTGAGAGGCGCCCGATTGTGGGCGATGTCGAACCATGGTCGAGCAGCGAACGAACCGGCTTAACCGCGCTACGCGCCGCTACTCTCGGTGCGACAGCTGCGTGCCCCTGTAGCCCAGGCTTGACCTCAATCAACGCCGGCAGGCGGACCAAAGCCCCCGAGCTCTGCAAGGCATGAGACGAGACCGCCGGCGCGACGGCGCTTGACGTAAGCACTTTTGGGGCAGTCGCGGAGTGCCTAATCGTGGCGGGGTCTGGCGAAACCTCTCCTCGGCTGTTGACCAGTGGCGCGGCGGCGACGTGGCCGTGATCACCTGAACCAGGCTGCACCTGCGCCGCCGCGTCAGCGACATCGTATTGAATGACTACGTAGCCCGGCCCGCCGCGCCCACTGTTCGCAACATCTGAGCCGCCGCCGCCGCCAGCGCCGAACCCTCCGTCGCCACCTCGGGCAACCGTGTCGTTGATGCACCGCCCGCCGCCGCCCGCGCCTGGCCCAGCCATGGTGCCCGTTATGGTGTCGGTCCAAAGGGGCTGAAAACTACCGTCAGCACCACTGCGAAGGTTCGCGGCGTTTGCGCCACCGCCGCCACCTGATCCGTTTGTCCCTGCCTTCGCCGCAGTTGTCAGTGTCGCTCCGCGCCCGCCGATCGCACCAGCCGGACTGTCGCCGCCGTGGCCGCCTCGAGCTTCGGCGCTGTTGCCGCCTTCACCATTGCCACCGCCATTGGCCGCACCGCCGCCGCCGCCATAGCCGGAATTGGTGAGGCCGCTTCGACCGCCCCAGCCGCCGGCACCCGATGGACCGGGAGCACCGCCGCCGCCAGAACCGCCTCGCGTGTTTGCGCCGGCTTGCCCCTGAGTCCCGACCCGCTCGTAAAGCCCGCCCCCGAGCGTCCACTGGCTGGTGGAAGTACCGCCTGGCGCCGGTGCGTTCGATCCGACTGCGTTATCGCCGCCGGCGGCTTCTGCGTAGCTCGCGCCGCTTGTGACGCGGGTTGCGGCAGCGATGCCGCCGATCCCTTGCCCGCCGACTTGAATGGTGAGCTGTTGGCCGGCTACGACAGGGGCGGCTGTGATTGCAATGAAGCCGCCGGACGCGCCGCCAGCAGCAGGACCAGTAGTCGATCCAACCTTCGTACCATTGCCGCCCCCGCCTTGCAGGGCGATCAACTCCAGCGCCGTTACGCCGGATGGAATTGTCCAAACCGCATCGGCAAGGAAGACGCGAGTGACCAAAGTCATGCGCCCCCCTATCGTCCCAGATCAGGCTGGATCGGCGATCTCGATAGCCCAGGATCCGACATCAGCCGTTCCGCCCTGCGCCACGCCTTGTGTCGGGCACGTCGTAACGTACAGGAGGCGAGACGCGGCGACGTCGAGCAGCGCAATGTGGGTCGCGCTGCCACCGACATTGATTGGCACCCCTGCCTTAGCGGCCACCGTCATCTTGCGGCCTGACGTGTCACCATCGGCAAGAACGAAGTCGGCCGGCGCCATGTCGGTGTCGGCAAGAGCAAGTGTCGCGCTGGCCTGAGCGAACGTACCGGGCTCAGCGCTGCAAAGCGTCATGCGTGTGCAGCTGCTGCGGATGACGCTTAGCGCACCATCGAGCACGTCGTTATGAACCGACTTGGCCATGCCGGCTTATTCCGCTGACTTGTTCTTTGGCGCCGGCGCGCGCTTGTTCGCCTGCGCTGGCTCCTTCTTTTCAGCGACTTCGCCAGCAGGAGACGCCTTGACGGCACCGAGCTTTTTCAGCCGGTCGAAGTCGACTTGGCTAAATTCGGCCGGCGAGCCCTCGGGTTTTCCGTCCAGCGGCTTGATCAGAATGGCTTTGACCATTGATGTCTTCCTTCGCTTTCCAGAGCATCGGGTGGCGACGCTCATGAAAGCGGGGCGGCGCGACGCCGCCCCGAGGTGGGGAGTTGATTAAGCGACGCGGCCAAGGTCGCCGTAAACCAGAGCCTCCGGTCGGTAGATTGCAAGAGCCAGGCGCTCCTCCGCGCGGATGGTCACCTTGTTCTTGACGAAGTTGTCCTGATCCTCGGTCGAAACTTCGACCGTTGCATCCTGCCGATCAAAGATCTGAGCGGCGAGGTTGAAGGCACCGACCAGCGACTTGTCGACGCCCATGGCCTGCGTTTCGACCACCGGCAGGCCCCAGAGGCGCTTATCGATCGTGCCCTGCGGGTTCCCGATCAAGTATCGGCCGTCGCCGTCCTTCTCCATCTCGATGGCGGCCATGTCGATCGGGTTCAGAACGATGCCGTTCGCCGGGTACTCTGCCAATGCGACCTGGAGGATCATCAGGCGGATGATGTCGATCGGGCTGCTGGCGGTCAGGCCCCCAGCGGCGGCATAGGCCGTGGCCTCAGTGACCAGACCGGACAGGTTCTGACCCGTGCCCGAGCCGTTCAGCAGCTGAAGCTCCTCAGCGTAGGAGAGGCCATAGCGCAGACGCTGATCGATCATCGAGCGAAGCCCAGCCGCATCGGCCAGCACCTGAACGCTGGCGCGCATCCAATGCGCGATGGTGCGGACGTTGGCGGTCGCCTCTTCAAACTGGATTTCCGACTGCGGCTTCAGGTCACCTTCGGCCACGGGCGCAGCGTTGTTGGTGAAACCTTTCTCCTTGTCATATTCGATCTGGTTCGAGGTGGTCTGACCAGGTGCCAACAGCGCGCGGATGGTCATGCGGCGCTGGGGCAGCAAGACAGGCGACGCGCGATCGGGCTGGATCAGAGATCCGACCGAGCCGGCGGCGTCGGTGGTGAGCGACGAGATGTCCTTCACGTCGACGATAACGCGGCCGCGCGGGCGGGTCTCGCCGGCGAATGCCTTGAAACGATCGTCCGAGACGAAACGTTCGCCGGCGGTCGTCGGCCCTTCGTCCGCCTGGCTCATGCCGTCCATCTTCTGCTCAATGTCAGTCAGGCGCTGCTTCGCCTCGTTCATGGCGGTTATGGCCTCGTCCGCCAGCTCCTTGACGGTGCTGCTCATTTCGATGCCCTTGGCCGCCTCGGCTATCGCCTTTTCGGCCATGGCCTTCACCGCGTCGTGCTTCTGCTCGAACGACGATTTAATTTCGGCAGCAAGCTCGGCCGCCGACTTATTATCGGTGCTCATGAAAATCTCCTTGGGATGAGCTGTTAGATGGCGAGTTCCGCCTTCAGCGCGGACAGAAGGTCCACGTCGGTTGCCATGCCGGGCTCACCCCGGAGCATTGGCGCAAGGCCTTTACCGGCTATCGCCGTAGCCTCGGTTCTCGAGAAGCCTGCCTCACGCAGGAACGCCTCGAAGTTTGCGAGCGAAGGCAAGCCGCCTGCTCGAATGTTTTTCACTGAGGTGACCAGGGAGCGGCGATTGGCAGGGAAGTTGACTACGCTCACTTCCCAAAGGTCCACGGCCTTGAGGAACTGCACTCCGGCCCTCTTAGGGTCCGGCTCGCTCGACAACGTCTGATAGCCGATCGACAGCCCGCGAACAGCGCGGCGTTTCAGCGCGCGGTGGACGCGCTGACCGACCGGATCGTCAAGATCCAGCTGTCCCTTCATCCACAGGCCTTTGCCGTCCTCGGCCATGTCGTCCCAGGCCCCGATCGGAAGCTCGTTCGACTGATGACCCCACAGCATGAGAGGCATAGAGCCTTCACGCTTGTGCTTCACCAGCGTGTCGGCGAAGCAGCCAGCGACCATGATGTCGCCATAGCTGTCGGGCTGGCCGCCAAAGGTTGAGCCGTAACCCTCGAACGTGCCGCTCTCCGACACATCCTTCACGTCCAGCGCGAATTCGCTCTTGTTCATGGCGTCACTTCCTGGGTGATCGGGACATTCTGCATCTGCATGCGGGGCACATCGCCGCCGGTGACGGGCGGCAGATTTTCGAGGGCCCGGACTTCATTGATCGTCATCGCGCCTATGCCGGTCATCTCGCGATAGAATTGGGCGCGCGCCGCGCTGTCGCCGCGCAGCAGCCCCTCCAGATTGAACTCGATCGTCACGCCGTTTGCACGGTCCTGGGGGGTCAGCAGCTGCTTGTCTGCCGCCTGTTCAATCCGCTCCAGCCGCGGGCGCAGAGTAAATTTCTGAAAGCCGAGCGTCTGTTGCTCAAGGCCCGTTCCCCAGCTGGTGCTGTTGTCGGTGTGGCCTACCATGTGAGGGGGGACGCCAAAAATTCGACATATCTCTTCGACCGAGAATTGTCGGCTCTCCAACATCTGAGCATCATGAGGATTGATTGCCAGCTGTTCCCATTTCATGCCGTTGTCGAGCAGCATGGGTCGGCCGTCGTTCATTGCCCCGGCAAATTTGTCCTGGAGCAGCGATTCTGCCAGTTGCCGTTGCTCCCTGGTCAGCGACTTGTCGATCGACAACACGCCAGACGGGCGGACTCCATTACGAAACATCGCTCCCGCCGATGCCTCGGTGTGCAGCGCGGCGCTGAAAGCACGACCGCAGACTGCCAGAGTCGAAGCGCCGCCGACCGGCCCCCCACCGAAGCCGCGAATGTGCAGCACCCTGCCGGCATCAGCGATGGTTCTGACGCCGTTGTCCGTCCATTCATACTCCAACCCCTCGCGCGACGTCCGGCGAACCGTCATCGATTCAGGAGCAATCGGGATCAAGGAGCTGATACCCGTGCCGAGCGTCCGCTTCTCGGCATAAGCATTGCCGTACAGTTCGAGTGATCCTTGGATAAAACCCCAAAAATCTACGGCTGTCTGCCACCTGTTCGGACTGTCGTGCAGGAGCGGGTAGAGGCGATGTTCCTTGTAAACCTCCCGCCGGCCATTCTTCTCACGGTAAACCATGAGGGGGAGCGAGCCGATCGTCCCCGCCAACAAGTTCACACATGCCCAGGTCGCTGAGATGCCCAGCGCGGCATTGCCGCATCGGGCGTCGTTCCAGTCTGCAACAGTCACTCGGTTGGTCACGAAGTTGTCGCGGTCGTGAAGGCTTGCCCGCCCGGCATCAGGCGTCCAGTTCTTGCCTATGGCGCCGAGTACGCGACGGACCAGGTTCACGTGGCGAGTCCTGCGAGCCAATCGTCGATACCACTCGACGTCGGCACCTTGGCGGCAACTCCGATTGCCATGCAGAGGGCGACAGCAGCGTCGATCTTGTTCACGGCGCGCTCCTTTGCCAACCAGTAGTTGCCCCAGCGATCGGCATCGGTGACCGCACTCATCATAGCTGAAATGAGGACTGGGTTCCGGAGGAGCCGGATCCTTCCTTCAGTCAGCGCACTCTCCAATTCGCGGACTGAGCCGGGCATCCAAAGCCCTTCCGGCTCGACGTCGCGCGCTTTGGCATCCTCAATCATCGCCTGATTTGGTTTGCCCTTCTTCGTCCCGCCCTGCGGATGCTCGACGAAAGGGATACTCAGCCCGATCTGGGCGCATTCATTTTCGAACTGCCTGAAAGCATATCGGTCATAGCCTACGGCAACGATGCCGAAGTTGCGGTCGTCATCGGCTAGAGACTGAGCGACATGATCAAAACGAATGCTCTGGCCCTTGGGGGCCAAGATGTGCCCTTGCCGTGCCCAGACATCATAGGGCGTCTTGTCACGCAAAGCGCGAGCGTCGAGCGTATCGCCCGGCGTCCAAGCTTCAATCCAGGCGTCGTATGTCGGCTTCCGCACGATCTGCTTTTCGCCGTCGACGACGATCTCCACCTCAACACTGCCCGTCTCGACGACGTTTGCCTTCGCGGTGATGTCGCGTGTCTGCGACAGATCGAGGCCGATAGCGACGGCCTTGCCGTGATGCTCTGACGGGTCGAACTCGGCCAAGCAAGGCTCCAGCACTGCGCGCGACATCCAGGCGCTCTCAGCATCGGTCCAGACGCAGAAATGCAACCGCAAGATGCCATTCAGCTTGCCCGGGATGGCCTTCGCTTGGGCTACGACTCCCTCAAGGTAGTCATGCGACAGGATGGTGCCCAGCAGCGGGTTCGCTTTCGCCCAGCAGGTTGGATCGTTCAACGGGTCGTCGCCAGGATCGAGCGAGCAGACGAAGCTGAAGGTGCTGTCGTCAATCGCCTCGCCCACATAGGCGAAGTCTTCGCCTGGCGTTGCAGTGCCAGCCGCCACTCTGACGGCGTGTTCATGCTCCTCATAGCAGATCGAATTGCGATCAGTGCCGCTGTTGGTGATCATGAGCAGCAGCGGCTGACGGCGAAACTTGAAACCACGTTCGATCATCTCGACCGCGTCGCGGTTCGGATGTTCATGCATCTCGTCCGCCAAACCGATGTGTGGACGCAGGCCTGATCCAGACTTGCCAGCGCTCCTGCTCAATGGGCGGAAAAATGAGCTTCGGGCTAGGAACGCCATGTTCCAGACCTTGCCAGGCCCGCCGCTTTTCGTGATCCGTTTATCAAGGTCGGGCGACTGCTCGACCATAGACACTGCGTCGTTGAACAAAATCCTCGCTTGGTCCCGGTGCGCAGCAACCGCGTAGATCTCGGCGCCAGGTTCGTCGTCAGCCATCATCCCATAAAGGCCGACGCCGCCGGCGAACGGGCTTTTCCCGTTGCCCTTGCCTTCCTCGATGTAGGCACGCCTGAAACGGCGGGTGCCGTCGAGCTTAAGCCAGCCGAAGAGGCAAGACAGCTTAAACGCTTGCGAAGGATGCAGGAGGAACGCCTTACCCTCGAACTGGCCGCCGTTAAGCCTGAGCTTCGTTTCGAAGAAACGGAGCACGCGCTCAGCTTTTTCGACCGAGTAGACCAGCCCGCGTTCATGACCGCGCTTCAGGTCGTCCAGATGCCGCCGGCAGGCGTTCCGAACATGTGGGCCGGCGACGAGCTTGCCGGCGACGACATCTAGAGCAAACTTCGTGCCCCGGTCAGTCGGAACCGAAGAACTCGTCTTCCTCCTTTTTGCTGCCATGGTCTCCGCGATTTCGTTCGTCGGTGAGGCCGAGCTCGCTCATGTAGGCGCGCATTTGGCCGTGCTTCGACGCCGGGAAGCCCGTTGGATTGAAGGTAAATTCTCGCCACAGCTCGCAGAATGCAATCGCGGCCGGCTCGCGCGATCCGTCCAGCCAAGCGGCCGGCTCGATGAATTTCTTCCATGCGGTAGCAGCGGCGCCTTTTAGCGAAGCTGGCCTGCTCAGGTTGCCGAAACTGGCGGCCGCTTCTTCCACGGCCTCGCGCGCCTTGCCGCTGTCGCCATGCCGGGCCGTCCGGTGAGTGCCGTCGACCAGCCTCAGTTTGACCGCCTTCGGCTTGGCGCCCCTGGTGGCCATATTGGACCTTTCAGACAATCAATGTGGTTTTGCGCGAATTTCAGTCCCGCTCCGGTTTCCGCCGGCAAGGGCCTGAACTTTCAGATCACCCCCACGTCCGGCCTACTCCGAAGGCCATCCGTCGAGCCCGATGACCACCCGTTTGCGGTGGCCGAACTGTTCTGCCGTCCGTGCGTCGTGACAGGGCTGGCATAGGCACCTGATGTTGCTGTCGTCATCTGTGCCACCGTGAGCCAGTGGCACAATGTGATCGGGCACGGTCGATGCAGTGATGATGCCCTTCTCTTTGCAGTCTCGGCAGAGCGGCTCATCGCGAAGGCGGCGCTTACGCTGTGTCACTGCCTTGCGCCCGCGCAGCCGCTCGACACGACCTCGGGGCCGCGACCTATCGTTCGGCGGACGGCTGGGCATGATACTGGACGGTCATGTGGAGATGCGCCATTGCCTCGTCACCTCCAACGAGAAAGGGCCACCCGATAGGGCAGCCCTCTTAAGACGCAATAAGCGACGTTGATGATTTAGCTACCTGAGTTTTCCGCAACCATCAAGAGCAAATTCGCATGTAACCTGCCAGAGTATCCAAGGTGTCGCGGATCTGAGCAAGCGACCGGTAATAGCGCCGACCGCCGTATCGCGGCAGGTCGTCATGCACGAGCAGACGATCCATGAAGCCGCGCATATCGAACGGTATCTGCTCGCGACATTCGCGAACGAACTGCCGTGCGCGGACCTGCGCTTCAGTGCGCGCAAGGCCATAGCTGCATTCGCCAACAGTGGTGCGCTCGCCATAGGCTGCGGTGACGGCTGGTGCCAGCGCAGCACGTGCATGCGCATTGCGATAGCATTCACCCGCATACCATTGAGGCCAGGTCAGTTGCCCCTTCTTGTGTAACCGGTCCAGCATCGTCGAACGGAAGCGGCGCACTCGGCCGATCGGCTGCTCACGCGGATCGATCTCTGCCGGATTGATGAAATCGCTATCGTCGCCCTTGGCGAGCCTCTCCGGCGTTGCGTCGACATGCGGCACATAAGCCGCCGCGCTCCTGATCCTCTTGGTCTTAACCCTGTTCCTGCGCGCCATGACCCCGTTACTCCGTTCTCTACCTGTTCTTTAGTTCTGCTGCGCCCGGGTCGCCAGCGGGTCAGCCAATATGTGGCCCAACTGCTTCGCTTCGTCCGCGGTGAGCGCGTCGACCGGCGGCGCCCATTCGCGCTCGTGCTTCATCAAAATCATCTCGGCGCGATTGGCGCGGGCCATACGAGCCGCGCGGATCGGCGCAATGATCTCCTCGATCTCTGCAACGGTTGGAAAGAAGCGACACTTCCGCAGGATCGCATCGAAGGCGGCATGGAGATCCGGCAAGGCATGGATCGCCAGCGCGCGTCGGTAGGTAGCCATGCGTTCGTCCGCTTCTTCCACCGATAGGCCGCGCGGGCTGGGCATCATGTTGGCGACGCGGGTCAGCATCCGGTTGATCTGTTCAGGCAGCGCAAATGGCGGCTGGCAGGCGGCGACATAATCACGCAGATGGCCGGCCGATACCGGTCCGACGACAGGCAGGTCATTGAATGCCAACTTTCGATCGAGAAGCGAATTCAGTTTCGAAGGCAAGGCCGGCTCGGACCAGCGGATTGGCTGGGCCTCGGTCCGGCGAGTGATTGCGGTCTGTGCGGTCATGTCTTGTATCCTGTCGGGGGTCGTAGATCCCGGCCCAGCCCTGGGCCGCTGCGTGTTCGATCAGGCGACCAGGCGGCCATTCGGGATCGGCAAGGCGGGTGATGTCGGCCAGCAGACGCTTGTGCGCCGTTGGCGTGTTCGGCAGGCGCTTGCGCTTCCTGTTGGCCAAGAAATCGTGCCAGTGCTCCGGATGGACACCCTCAGGCATCGGGAACGGGTCGCCCTTACGCGGGCGCGCGGAAACACACCCGGGGGTGTGGGTGGGGGCGGGGGGTTGTTGGGGGTCTGGGGGAAGAA
>DAMDPH010000024.1:0-32117 GCA_032082785.1 Sphingobium sp.
CGCCCCCGCCGCCTCCGCCGCCGCCGCCGCCTCCGCCGCCGCCGCCGGTTGCAGAGTGCAGCCCTGGCCCGTACATCGTGTTCTTCGAATGGGATAAGGCCGACGTCACCCCCGACGCCGCGACCATTCTGGACAACGCCGTGTCGGCCTACAGCAACTGCGGCACTGCCCAGGTCATGCTGGCGGGTTATGCGGACCGTTCGGGTTCGGCCTCGTACAACGTCGGTCTGTCGCAGCGTCGTGCTGACGCGGTCAAGGCCTATATGGCGTCGAAGGGTATCCCCGATGGCGTGATGACGACCCAGGCGTTCGGTGAATCGAACCCCCGCGTCGAAACCGCCGACGGCGTTCGCGAACTGCAGAACCGTCGCGTGGAAATCACCTACGGTCCGAATTCGGGCATGTAAGCGACTCTCCCTTCCTTCGGGACGGGATAAGGATGAGGGGCTGGTCGCAAGACCGGCCCCTTTTTCGTTGCGGCTGCTGCCGCGCCGGGGCCAGGGCAGGGGCGTGCAATGGGCGAGCGGATAGAGCGGCTGCTGCGCGACGATGCGCTGCGCTGGGGTGCCTTGCAGACGCTCGCGCAACTGGCGCTGCCTGATGGCTGGATCGCCGCGGGCTTTTTGCGCAATGCCGTCTGGGATGCCCTGCATGGCGTTGCACCCCGACCGCCGGTGGGGGATGTCGATATCATCTGGTTCGATCCGCAACAGCCGGACCCGGCGCGCGACCGGGCTCTGGAGGCGGTATTGCGGGACGGCTGCCCGGCGCTGCGCTGGTCGGTGAAGAACCAGGCGCGCATGCATCGGCGCAATGGCGACCGGCCCTATGCTTCGGCGATCGACGCGATGCGCTGCTGGCCGGAGACGGCGACGGCGGTGGCGGCGCGGATAGCTGGCGACGGCCGGCTGGAGATCGCCGCGCCCTATGGATTGCAGGATCTGTTCGCGCTGCGCCTTCGCCCGACGCCGCGCTTCGCCAGCGATCGCGCGCCCGTCTTCGCGCAGAGGGTTGCGGACAAGGGCTGGCTGCGGCGCTATCCTCTATTGCGTCTCTGCCGCGAGCCATAAGCGACGGAAATTGCACGGACGGCAAAGCAGGCGGGTGACAAATCGGATCGGATGGGCAACAAAAGTCCCTCTGTCGCGTTCGCCAATCTGTTCCGTTCCTTGGGAGTCCATCATGAAATTTCTGCCCCTCCTCAGCGCCTTTCCGATCCTGGCCATGGCGTCGGCCTGCACCGCCGGTTCGGCATCCTCCGACGCGTCGGGCCATCAGGCGGCGGCGATGGCCCATGCCAAGCTGCTGGCGGGAGACGGCGCCGCGCGGGGCGAGGCCAGCGTGACCGAGGCGCCCGACGGCCTGCATGTGGTGGTGAAAGCGCGCGGCCTGACGCCCGGCATCCATGCCGTCCATGTCCACACCACCGGCCGCTGCATCGCCCCCGACTTCGCCAGCGCCGGCGGCCACTGGAATCCGACCAACCGCCAGCATGGCAGCGACAATCCGGCCGGCAAGCATATGGGCGACATGCCCAATATGCAGGTGGGCGCTGACGGCAATGGCGCGCTGGAATATTTGATCCCCGGCGGCACGATCCGCGACGGCGCGAACCCGCTGCTCGACGCGGACGGCGCGGCGGTGGTTGTCCATGCCGGCGCCGACGACAATGTTAGCGATCCGGCGGGCAATGCCGGCGGTCGCGCCGCCTGTGGCGTGCTGTCGGCGCATTAAGCGCCACCGGCTGGTCCAAAAGGACAGGGAGCGGCGGACTTCGCGTTCGCCGCTCTTTGTTCAGGACGTTCCAGCTGACGCCGGATAGTCCGTGACCAGATGATAGGTTGCGCCATTTTGGCTCAGCCGGCTTTCATACAGGCCGAACCGTTCGACGGTGAAGGGCGCGCTGGTCAGCCCGGCATGACGGGCCATGAAGGCGTCGACCCCGCCGCTCGCCCGGCCGAAACGGGCGATCGTCACATGCGGCAGATAGGCGCGGCCTTCCGGTTCGAGGCCGCTCGCCACGCAGGCGCGATCGACCTTGCGGTGCAGCGGTTCGAGGGTGGCGCGCGGCTGGACCCCGGCCCAGAGCGTGTCGATCCGCCCCTTGCGCTCGAAACTGCCGACGCCGGACAGGGCAAGGTCCAGCGGCGGAAACCGCAGCCCGCCCAGCGCATCGGCAATATCATTGGCGCGATGCCGCTCCACCTCGCCGATGAAGCGCAGCGTGATGTGCAGCTGATCATCATCCTGCCAGCGTGCGTCGGGCAGTCCCTCCATCAGGTCGAGCAGCTGCGCACGGATCGACGCGGGCGGGCGGATGGCGACGAACAGGCGGTGCATGGAGACGCTTGTAGGCCGGCGCGGCCGGATGGGAAATGGCATCGGTCAGGGGCGGTGGTGCGCCGCCGCTGCGGAAAGCGCATCTTTCCGGCGAGCCGGCTTGAATCTGCGGCCGGTTCCGCCGATAATAGAGGGACCGGCCGTTCATGAGCCGGCGAAGGAGATGCTTATCATGGCCAATTGGTCCGACCCCCGTTCCGGCGTAGCGGGCTTTGGCGGCGCCACCGCCGCGCGCGGCGAGGCGTTCGACGCCGGCCTGCGTAAATATATGTTGTCCGTCTATAATTATATGGCGAGCGGCGTGCTGCTGACCGGCGTCGTGGCGATGCTGTTCGCGTCGAGCGGCCTTGCCTATCAGGTGCTGGCCGGCCCCGGCTTGCTGAAATATGTCATCATGTTCGCGCCGCTGGTGTTCGTCATGGTGCTGAGCTTTGGCATCAACAGGCTGTCGACGCCCGCCGCACAGGGCCTGTTCTGGGCCTATGCCGCGGTGATGGGCCTGTCGCTCTCGTCCATTTTCCTGGTCTATACCGGCACCTCGATCGCGCAGACCTTCTTCGCGACGGCGGCCGCCTTTGCGGGCCTCAGCCTCTGGGGCTACACCACCAAGAAGGATCTGTCGGGTTTCGGCACCTTCCTCATCATGGGCGTGGTCGGCCTGCTGGTCGCCAGCGTCATCAACATCTTCCTACGCTCCAGCATGATGGATCTGGTCATCAGCTTCCTGGGCGTGCTGCTGTTCGCGGGCCTCACCGCCTATGACACGCAGAAGATCAAGAATATCTATGCCCATGTCGCGGGCACCGACATGATGGGCAAGTCGGTCGTGATGGGTGCGCTGAACCTCTATCTCGACTTCATCAACATGTTCCTGTTCCTGCTGCGCTTCATGGGCGCCAGCCGCGACTGATCGCGGGAACAAGGCAAATCGGAAGGGCCGGGGCGATGCTCCGGCCTTTTTGTTTTGGGGTTGGGTCGGGGTCGGGGCCCTTCGACACGGGGCTTCGACTGCCTGCCTGCGGCAGGCGCTTAGTCTCTGCTCAGGGTGAACGGGGGGGGAGTGGGGAGGGCAGAGATAGTGGCTGATCCTTGGACTTGGAGCTTCGTCCGACCGCCTGCTGCGGGTGCTTAGTCTCTGCTCAGGGTGGATGGCTAGGGCCGTCCCCTTGACCACTAGTTTATGAATGAGATCCGTTCGGGCTGAGCTTGTCGAAGCCCGGTCCGGCTGACGGTTGGAGCTGGCTCGCGGCGAACGGAGGGCAGCGGGTTTACTTGGCACTTCGTCGATCTGCTTATCTTACGAAACGGGGACGCAGTGACGGCGGGTGTTCGGGAGTGCGGCAAGTCAGGGGCTCTACCCGATGCGCGGGGCCCTTCGACACGGGGCTTCGGCTGCCTGCCTGCGGCAGGCGCTCAGCCCCTGCTCAGGGCGAACGGTGGGGAGGGGAAGGGCCGAGTTACAGGGCGACCCCTCGGCATAGAGCTTCGGCCGATCGCCTGTGGCAGGCGCTCAGCCTCTGCTCAGGGTGAATGGTGGGGAGGGGAAGGGCCGAGGTACAGGGCGGCTCCTCGGCATAGAGCTTCGGCCGATCGCTTGCGGCAGGCGCTCAGCTTCTGCTCAGGGCGACGGTGGGGAGTGGAGAGGGGAGCGGGTGTGGCCTTGCGCCTACCCCTCCCACCGGCACTGGCTTTACCATCGCGATCCTGCTCGGCCGGCGCCGCTCATTCTTGCCGCTGCCAGCCACGCTTGGCGCACTCGCCCGTCCCTATCGCTGCCAGCTGCGTCGTCCCTGCTTGCCGTCGACGGCCCTCGCCATCGGCCGCGCCACTTGCTCAGCTGCCGACAGCATCCTGGCCGCCGCCCGCCGCCCGGCCTTGCCTCCGTCCCTCCCGTCTTCCCCTTTCAGCCCTTCTGCATCTCCGCGATCAGCGCATTGTCTATGTCTTTTTGCCGGCGATAGGCGGGGCGGGCCCGCAGGCGGTCGGCGTAGGCGGCGAAGGCGGGGCGGTCGGGGATGGTGCCGAAGCTCAGCCCCCAGTCGATCTGTGCGCCGACATAGACGTCGGCGGCGGTGAACTGGTCGCCGCAGATCCAGGGCGCGCCGGTCACCGCCAGCTCCAGCGTGTCCAGCGTGTGGGCGAGCGTGCCATAGCCTGCCATTCGCTCCCGCTCTTCGGGCACGACGACGCCGAGGGCGGCGTTGGTGACGGCCGCCTCCACCGGGCCGGCGGCGAAGAAGAGCCAGCGGTAATAATCATGGCGTGCGTCGGTCGCAGGGGCGAGGCCGGCGGTGGGGAAGGCGTCGGCCAGATAGGCGCAGATGGCCGCGCATTCGGTCACTACCCGCTCGCCATGGCGGATGGCGGGCACCTTGCCCATCGGGTTGATGGCGAGATAGTCGGCGCCCTTCATGCTGCCGCCATAGTCGAGGATCACCGTCTCATAGGGCTGGCCGACTTCCTCCAGCATCCAGCGGGCAATCTGACCACGCGACATAGGGTTGGTGTAGAGAATCAGGCTGTCGGGCATGGGGCATCCTCCTGTGCTTGAGGGGCGCAGCCTATCGGGAACAAAGAGGGTACGCCAGCGCTGTTTTGGCTGCCTGCTGCGGAGGATCGGATATGGGGGGCGCTTTGGCGATGTTATTAAATTTCAGAGCTATGCGTGTCGTGCAGCCCCGGATTTGGTGTGGCGAAATTTCGGTTGGCTCGCCAGAGCCGGTTGCGTCGGATTAAGATGACCGCTTCGTTGTTCGCTTTCGGATGAGTCTAAGGGCGTTCTTTTTTAGAGGGGCGGGTGGGGCTTCGACAGGCTCAGCCCGAACGGGTCTTATTTACGGCTCGATGCTCGGGTCCAGCTTTGCGCCGGCAGCGGCGTACGCGGTGGGGCTGCCCTTTAAGGAGAGGCCGCCATCCGTGTCCCGCGTCTCAGGGTGTCGGCGCAGCGCTCTTCCGGTCGGTGCGGGACGGGCGGCATTGTATCGAGATTGCCGCTCATTCCTTTGCAATGTGATCAATAGATAGGCGGTGCTTCCTTTGGAGGGAAGGGGCGGGGCTTCGGCAGGCTCAGCCCGAACGGGTCTTATTCACGGCTCGATGCTCGGGCCCAGCTTTGCGCCGGCAGCGGCGCAGACGGTGGGGGCTGCCTGTTGAGGTCGCCGCCATCCGTGTTCCGCGCCTCAGAGCGCCGGGGCCGTCGCCCTTCCGGTCGGTGCGGGACGGGAAGCGATGGATCGAGATTACCGCTCCTTGCTTCTTGCTAGGATCAGTGGACAGGCGGTTACAGAGGGCGGGGCTTCGACAGGCTCAGCCCGAACGGGTCTTGTTCACGGCTCGACGTTCAACCCCAGCTCTGCGTCGGCAGGGTGCAGGCGGGGGCGGGCTGCCTTTCCACGAGCGCCCGCCGTCCTCCCCCGTCCCCAGCCTTACGGCGTCGGCGCGGCGCCTTTTCGGTCGGTGCGGTAGCGGTCGAACCAGGCGATGATCGCGCTGGCCTTGGCTGCCGATTGCGACGGGCGTGCGGCGATGCCGCCATGGCTGGCGTCGGGCACTTTCACCAGCGCGGTTGGGACGCCCTGAATTTGCAGCGCGGCATAATATTGTTCGGACTCGCTGACCGGCGTGCGATAATCCTCGCTGCCGACCACCACCAGCGTCGGCGTCTTCACATTGCCGACGAGGCTGAGCGGCGAGCGGTTCCAATAGCCCATCGGGTCCTCCCACGGCTTTTTCGGGAACCAGTAGCGCGAGGTGAAGAGCGTATTGTCCATGGTCAGCGCTTCGCTGATCCAGTTGATGACGGGCTTCTGCGTCGCCGCGCCCTTGAACCGGTCGGTCTTGCCGACGATCCAGCTGGTCAGCACGCCGCCGCCCGATCCGCCGGTGACGAACAGATTGTCGGGATCGGCCACGCCCTCGGCGATGGCGGCGTCGACTGCGGCGATCAGGTCGCCATAATCGTCGCCGGGATATTTATGGTGGATAAGCTGCGCAAATTCCTCGCCATAGGAGGTGGACCCGCGCGGGTTGGTGTAGAGCACCGCATAGCCTGCGGCGGCATAAAGCTGATCGTCGGTGGAGAAATGCGGTCCATAGGCGGTGTGCGGGCCGCCATGGATTTCCAGCACCAGCGGTACACGCGTGCCGGGCTGATAGCCGGGCGGCGTCACCAGCCAGGCGGGCACATTGCGGCCATCGGGCGCGGTGACGGCCAGTTCGCGCACCTGCCCCAGCGCCTTGTGCGCGAGGAAGGCGTCGTTCAGCCGGGTGAGCTGGCGCGTCTTGCCGCCGCTGCTGACCGACAGGTCGGCCGGGCGCAGCGCCGATCCGCTGGTGAAGGCAAGCGTGCCATTGTCCGACACGCTGAATTCGCCGCCGCTATAGGGTCGGTCGAAACTGGCGCCGGTGAGGCCGCTCGCCAGTTCGGTGACGCGCCCGTCGAGCGTGATGCGGGCGAGCCGGTTCACCCCCCGCTCGTCATATTGCGCATAGAGTGAGCGGCCGTCGGCGGCCCAGCGCACCGCGTCGATGCTGCGGTCGAGACTGGCCGTGACGGCGCGGGCGCCGCTGCCGTCGCGGTTCATGACGTAGAGCCGGACATTCTGATAGGAGAGCCGCTTGTCGTCATAGCCGAGATAGGCGATCTTGCTGCCGTCGGGCGAGACGGTCGGCGCGGCGTCGGGGCCTTCGCGGCTGGTGAGCGCGGTGATGGTGCCGCTCGCCAGGTCGAGCGCGTGGATCTCCGGGTCGAAGACGTTGCGCTGCCATTCGGGCTTGCGCACGGCGGCGAAGATCAGCGTGCGGCTGTCGGGCGTCCAGCTGAGCGGGCCGCCATGGGGATAGTCGCCAAAGGTCAGCTGGCGCGGCGGGCCGCCTTCGGCCGGGACCAGGAAAATATGGTCATAGCCCGGCTCGACATAGCCGCCGCCATCATTGCGATAGTCGATGCGGTCGATCACTTCGAGCGGCTTGGCCCATTGCGCGCCCTCCGGCTTGTCGGGCGCCTTGCCCAGCTTCATCGGCTCGCCCGGGACGCGCATCACATAGGCAATGCTCTTGCCATCGGGTGCCCAGCTGACCGACTGGGGCGCGTCGGGGAGGCCGGTGACCTTGATGCTGGCGCCCTGGTCCAGCCAGCGGACATAAAGCTGCGGCTTGCCGCCTTCGCTGGCGATATAGGCGAGGCGCTTGCCGTCGGGCGACCAGCGCGGCTGGCTGGCGTCGGCGACCAGGGGCCGCTGCGCCCCGGTGGCGACATCGACGAGCCAGATCGCGCCTTTCTGCCGGTCGGTCATGATATTGCCCTGCCGCCGGACATAGGCGACGGTCTTGCCGTCCGGGCTGATCTGCGGATCGGTGGCGACTTGCAGCGCGAAAATGTCGCGGCCTTCGAAGCGGGAGGAGAGGGCGGGCGGCTGTTCGACCGCGGAGGGCGCGGATTGGGCGAGCAGCGGCGCAGGCAGCACCGCCGCGCTCAGCAGCAGCGCGGCGAAGGACTTGTAAGCCATATATTTATGTTCCCCAGCTTTTGGATGCGGGAGAGTTGCCGGGAATGGGGCGGGGATCAAGGGGGATGTTTGCGGGGAGTGCGCGGGCGGCTGTAGCCGGGGGCGGAGCGCGCGCTTCTCGACAGGCTCGAAGCGAACGGAGGGGAGGGTGGCTCAAAATTGCTTTCCGGCAATAGAATGGTCAGTAGTAGATATGCCCCTGAAAGAAGAGAGCAAACGCGCTACGTCATTGCTGACCGGCAAGGTGGTGCGGCCTGTTGTACGTCACCGCGACAGGGACCTGATGATCGAATTTGAGGATGGCAGTCGATTTTTTCGCGGATAGCGATAGCCCTGTCGACCTGTCCATCACCTTAGGATGCTAGGCGGTGAACCCATAAACGAGCGACGGGAAGCGGACGTTCAAAGTTGCGGCAATGACGCTTCGTTGGTGATCGTCCGCTTGGGGTTTCGTGGCACCGGAAGAAAGCAGTTCGCCCGGTAAATCGTCGTCCACCTGCCACTATCCAGAATCTGAAGGGCGCGTCCGCCGAACGCGACCCGGACTATCCGCGCATCACCGGCAACCCACGCATCCAGCGCGCGCTCGAAAGTGTAAGCGCTCCCATCAATTGGAAAGAAGGACCAGAACTGTTCAACGCCGAAGTTAAGTTCATCAATGTTTTGAAGCCCGAGAGTGATAGGCAATGACAGCCCATTTTGTATCGGAAATCGCCAAAGAACTTCAATCCGAGCATCGGTTTCTACGGTGTAGGCAAGCCGGTGCCTCTCAGCAAAGCGAGTGAAAAGGGTGGTAGCTTCATCGCTATAATCGGTCATAAGCCGTTATCCCTCATAGTGTGGACGACGGCAACTGGGCTGATCCCTCTGCCCGTCTTCACGTTGCGTCCACTTCTGATTCGGCATCGGCATGAGCCGATATGACTGGAACCACTTCTCGACAAGCTCGAAGCGAACGGGGCGGGGTGAGGGTTGGGTGCGCGGGTGTCGCTTGGTCCGCCACTACTCGTCGTCCGGCCCCACTTCCCCCCATGCCATCCCACACGCACAGCAAAAAGGGCGACACCTTGCGGGGCCGCCCTTTTTCTTCTGCGTCGCGTTGCGCGCTTATTTGCTGTCGGCCGGGGCCTTGGCCTTGCCGCCCTTCTTGCCCTTTTTGGGGGCGGCGGGGGTGATTTCGAAGGCCAGCGCGCCGCCCGTGTCGGCATCCTTGAGGCGCACATGCACCTCGCCGCCATGGACCAGCTTGCCGAACAACAATTCCTCGGCCAGCGGCTGCTTGATCTTTTCCTGCATCAGGCGGCCCATCGGACGCGCGCCATAGAGCTTGTCATAGCCGCGCTCGGTCAGCCACTTCTTGGCGTCGTCCTCCAGCGTGATGTGGACATCGCGATCGGCCAGTTGCAGCTCCAGCTGAAGCACGAACTTGTCGACCACGCGGGCGACGATTTCCGGCGGCAGATAGCCGAAGGGCACCACCGTATCGAGCCGGTTGCGGAATTCGGGGGTGAAGAGCTTCTTCACCGCATCTTCCTGCACATCGTCGCGGCGCATTTCGCCAAAGCCGATGCTTTCCTTCTCCATGTCCGACGCACCGGCATTGGTGGTCATGATGAGGATGGTGTTGCGGAAATCCACCGTCTTGCCGTGATGATCGGTCAGGCGGCCATTATCCATCACCTGCAACAGGATGTTGAACAGATCGGGATGCGCCTTTTCAATCTCGTCCAGCAGCAGCACGCTATGCGGATTCTGGTCCACCGCGTCGGTCAGCAGCCCGCCCTGATCATAGCCGACATAGCCCGGAGGCGCGCCGATCAGGCGGCTGACCGAATGGCGTTCCATATATTCGGACATGTCGAACCGTTGCAGCGGAATGCCGAGCAGGCTGGCAAGCTGGCGCGCCACCTCGGTCTTGCCGACGCCGGTGGGGCCGGAGAAGAGATAGTTGCCGATCGGCTTGTCGGGATCGCGCAGGCCCGCGCGCGACAGCTTGATCGCGCTCGACAGCACTTCGATGGCCTTGTCCTGACCGAACACCACGCGCTTGAGATCGGTGGTGAGCGTTTCCAGCACGCTCTTGTCATCGGCCGACACGGTCTTGGGCGGGATGCGCGCCATGGTCGAGATGACCGCCTCGATCTCCTTGGGGGTGATCGTCTTCTTGCGCTTGCTCGGCACCACCAGCATCTGCATCGCGCCGACTTCGTCGATCACGTCGATCGCCTTGTCCGGCAGCTTGCGGTCGTTGATGTAGCGGGCCGACAATTCCACCGCCGCCTTGATCGCGTCGGGCGTATATTTGACGTTATGATGCTCCTCGAACGCGCTCCGCAGGCCGGCGAGGATCTTGATCGTATCTTCGACCGAGGGTTCGTTGACGTCGATCTTCTGGAACCGGCGCAGCAGCGCGCGATCCTTTTCGAAATGGTTGCGGAATTCCTTGTAGGTGGTCGAGCCGATGCAGCGGATGGTGCCGCCCGACAGAGCCGGCTTGAGCAGGTTGGACGCGTCCATCGCGCCGCCGCTGGTCGCGCCCGCGCCGATCACCGTGTGGATCTCGTCGATGAACAGCACCGCATGCGGCATTTTTTCCAGCTCGGTGACGACCGCCTTCAGCCGCTCCTCGAAATCACCGCGATAGCGGGTGCCGGCGAGCAGCGCGCCCATGTCGAGCGAGTAGATCACGGCTTCCTTGAGCACGTCGGGCACGTCGCCCTCGACGATCTTGCGCGCCAGACCTTCGGCGATGGCAGTCTTGCCCACGCCCGGATCGCCCACATAGAGCGGGTTGTTCTTCGAGCGGCGGCAGAGGATCTGGACGGTGCGGTCGACCTCGGCCGAACGGCCGATCAGCGGGTCGACCTTGCCGCGCGTCGCCTTTTCATTGAGGTTGACGGTGAACTGTTCGAGCGCGCTGTCCTTCTTGCCCTTGCCGTCCTGCACCTTCTTCTCCTCCTCGGCGGCGCCTTTCGTCTCCTGACGCTCCGGCGCTGGGGTGCCCTTGCCGACGCCATGGCTGATGAAGCTGACGGCATCGAGACGGCTCATATCCTGCTGTTGCAGGAAATAGACGGCGTAGCTTTCGCGTTCCGAGAAAAGCGCGACGAGGACGTTGGCGCCCGTCACTTCATCCTTGCCGGAGGACTGGACGTGGAGGATGGCGCGCTGAACCACGCGCTGAAAGCCGCTGGTGGGGGACGGATCGCTCGCGCCCTCGACCTTCAGGCTGTCCAGTTCCGTGTCGAGATATTGGGTGACGGCATCGCCCAGCTCGCCCAGCTCGACGCCGCAGGCCTGCATCACCTTGGACGCATGTTCATCGTCGATCAGCGCCAGCAGGAGATGCTCCAGCGTCGCATATTCGTGACGGCGTTCCGACGCATGGGTCAGCGCATTGTGCAGCGTGGTTTCCAGAGCGGGTGCGAATGAAGGCATTGATTCTACTCCTGGCCCCAACGAGGGGCTGTCTTGAACCATATGTCGGCATTGCTCGACAGCGGATCAAGGCTTTCGCCCCGATCGCCGGAATTGCCAGACTGCTCCTGCCCGAAAAACGACCCTGACGGGGCCATGGGGGCGGGGCGCGGGTTCATCGCTTGAATAAGGCTTCGGCGGTTGCGCGATGGTTAACGGCGCTGTCTTTTTTGGATCGGGTGCGAGCGATTTCCCCCTCCAGCGCGGCGATGCGCGCCTCCAGCTCCGCCACGGACAGAGGGTCCAGATCCTGCCGGAGCAGCTGGCTCAGCAGATCATCGGCCTTGCGTGGCTGATCATTGTCCATGTCCATGCACCCTGTTGTTGACCCGACGCGCCACACTGTCAATAAGGGGCGTCTTCCGCCCGTCATATTTCGACGAGGCGCAGTAATTCGACGCTTTGCGATGAAGCGCGACAGTAAATTCAGTCGCCGGGGGGCAGCTTTACATGGTGAACGACATTCCGCAGGACATGACGGTGATCGCCGTGCCCGTGCCGGGCGGGCCGGACGCGCTGAAGGCGGAGACGCGGCCCGTGCCCCAGCCCAGGGAGGGCGAGGTGCTGATCCGGGTGGCGGCGGCCGGCGTGAACAGGCCGGACATGCTGCAACGCGAAGGCAAATATCCCCCGCCGCCCGGCGCATCCGACATTCCCGGGCTGGAAGTGGCGGGCACCATCGTCGGGGTGGGCGGCGCCGGCGACCTGTTGATGGGGCAGCGGGTCTGCGCGCTGCTCGCCGGCGGCGGCTATGCCGAATATGCGGTGGCGCCGGCGGGCCAGTGCCTGCCGCTGCCGGGCAATTATGACCTCGCCGAAGCGGCGGCGCTGCCCGAAACGCTGTTCACCGTGTGGACCAACCTGTTCGAGCGCGCCTATGTGGTCGACGGCGACACGGTGCTGGTCCATGGCGGCACCAGCGGCATCGGCACCATGGCGATCACGCTGTGCCGGCTGTTCGACATCGACATCATCGTCACCTGCGGCAGCGACGAGAAATGCGAACAGGCCCGCGCCTGGGGGGCGACGCACGCGATCAACTATCGCACGCAGGATTATGTCGCGGAGGTGAAGCGCATCACCGACGGGCAGGGGTGCCAGGCGGTGCTGGACATGGTCGGCGGCGACTATGTGCCGCGCAACATCGAATGCCTGTCGGAGGAGGGGCGGCATGTCTCGATCGCCGTGCTGGGCGGGCCGAAGACGAGCCTGTTCATCCCCACGCTGATGAGCCGCCGGCTGACGCTGACCGGCTCCACCCTGCGCGCCCGCTCGATCGGCTTCAAGAGCCTGGTCGCCGACGAGATCATGCGCAATGTCTGGCCCTTCGTCGAAAGCGGCAAGCTGCGCCCGGCGATGGACCAACGCTTCCCCCTGGCAGAAGCCGCCGCCGCCCACGCCCGAATGGAGGAGGGCGCCCATTTCGGGAAGATCGTGCTGACGATCTGAGCACCGCCGCCATCTGCTGAGCCATAGGGGGAGGAGGGGGATGTGTCTGGAAGCGGTTGGGTGAGTCGCGCGCTGCGCTCTAGCGGCATGGCTTATCTCGATTATCGCTGGTTGCTCCTCCATGTCGGGCTGCCCCTTGTCGTGCCGATCCTGCTCGCGATCGCCGTCACGATGGGCTGGTGGAGCACCGACAGCGGCTTTCGGCCCAATCTCAAGATCATTGCCGACGTCACGCCATGGGCGCTGCTGACCAACACGTTGACGCTGCTGGGTTCAGCCATCTACGCGCTGGGCAGAACACGGGTGAAGCGGCGCGGGCTGATGCTTGCGCTCAGGACCGCGCTGGGTGCGGACATCGGCTATTATTCCATATTGGTCATTCGCCGGCATCAACAGGATTTCGCGGCATCATTTTCCGCCTATTCCGTCGCGCTGCTGATCTTCGCAATTTCGGTGGTGCTGTGCTATAAATCGCGGAAGATGCCGGCGCGGACCGGCAGCAAGCGCGGTGCGCAGCGCGCCCGTCCGGGCGGCGGCGATGCAGAGGAGGCGGGGTGATGAGTGAAGACAAGGCGATGGCGCGTTTGTCGATAGCGGTCGAGCCGGGCATCCTGCGGTCATCTGAAGCCGACGCAGAAAGCGGGGATAGCGAAACGCTGCAAGATAAGCAGGAGGCTGGCATGCTCGCCGGCGCGGCGCTGGGCGGGACTGTAGGCTTTCTCTTCGCACCGGTCCTTGGTGGCTTTATCGGCTCGGCGCTGGGGGCGATGATCGGTCGAGTCGCCATGCCACGGCTGACATCCTGATTTCTGGACACGCAAAAGCCGCGCTGCCCCGTCGTAGCATCATCGTCACATTCGGTGCCGAGTTGTAACATAGTGGCGCTATGACACCGGCCTCAAGGACAACAGCCTTGAGGTCGTATCATGGACGCCATCACGCGCCTGCCCTTTCTGGCGGAACAGGACAGCGATAGCGACGAGCAATTCCATATTCCCGAGCGGGAAGGGGAGCGTCGCCGGTTTCGGACCATCTGGATTTCCGACATCCATCTGGGCACGCGCGGCTGCAACGCGAAGATGCTGATCGATTTCCTCGACAGCGTCGACAGCGACACCATCTATCTGGTGGGCGACATCATCGACGGCTGGCGGTTGAAGAAGCGTTTCTACTGGCCGGCCGCGCATAATGACGTGGTGTGGCGGGTGATGAAGCGGGCCAAGCGCGGCACGCGGGTCGTCTATATCCCCGGCAATCATGACGAGATGTTCCGCCAGTTCACCGGCCTCAGCTTCGGCGGGGTCGAGATCCGGCGCAAGGCGATCCATGAGACGGCGGACGGGCGCAAGCTGCTGGTGCTGCATGGCGACGAGTTCGACACGATCATGCTGGCGCATCGCTGGCTCGCCTTCGTCGGCGACGCGGCCTACACCATGTTGATGAAGCTCAACGTCGCGGTCAACGCGGTGCGGCAGCGCATGGGGCTGCCCTATTGGTCGCTCAGCAAAATGGCGAAGCACAAGGTCAAGAATGCCGTCGAGTTCATCTCCCGCTTCGAGGAAGTGGTGGCGCATGAAGCCGGCGCGCGCGGTGTCGACGGGGTGGTGTGCGGCCATATCCACAATGCCGAGATCCGCGAAATCGGCGGTATCGAATATTATAATGATGGCGATTGGGTGGAGGGCTGCACCGCGCTGGTCGAGCATGACAATGGCCATATGGAAGTGCTGCACTGGGCCGACGAGATCGCCAAGCGCGGGGGCGAAGCGCCGGCGCGGCTGGCGGCCTGAGCCGAGGAGAGAGGGCCATGCGCATCGCCATCGTCACCGACGCCTGGCTGCCCCAGGTCAATGGCGTCGTCCGCACGCTTCAGACCATCCAGCGGGAATTGCGGCAGATGGGGCATGAGGTGCAGATTTTCTCGCCCGACCTTTATGGCTCCATCCCCTGTCCGACCTATCCCGAAATCCGGCTGGCCTTCGTGCGGTCGGCGGTGATCGGGCAGGCGATCGCCGACTTCCTGCCCGACGCGGTGCATCTGGCGACCGAGGGGCCGCTCTGTCTGGCGGCGCGGCGCTGGTGCCTGCGCACGGGCCTGCCCTTCACCACCGCCTATCACACCCATTTCCCCGATTATGTGGCGCAGCGCACCGGCCTGCCGTCCGCCTGGTTCTGGCGCTATATCCGCTGGTTCCATGGGCCGGCGCAGGCGGTGCTGGTGTCGACGCCTTCGGTGCGGGCGCAATTGCGCGCCCATGGCGTCGCCAATGTGCGCAAATGGGGGCGGGGGGTTGAGCTGGACCTGTTCACCCCCGACGCGCCGCCGCCGCCCGCCTTCGCGACGCTGCCGCGCCCGATCCAGCTCTATGTCGGCCGGGTGGCGGTGGAGAAGAATCTGGAGGCGTTTCTGGATAGCGACCATCCCGGCACCAAGATTGTGGTGGGCGATGGTCCCTCGCGCGCGGCGCTGGAGCGGCGCTATCCCACGGCGCATTTTCTGGGCGCCCTGTTCGGGGAGGCGCTGGCGGGCGCTTATGCCGGCGCCGATGTCTTCGTCTTCCCCAGCCGGACCGACACGTTCGGGCTGGTGATGATCGAGGCGCTGGCCGCCGGCACGCCGGTCGCCGCCTATCCCGTCACCGGCCCCGTCGACATAGTCACGCCGGAGACTGGCGCGCTCGCCGAGCGACTGGAGGAAGCGATCGCCGCCGCGCTGACCCGCGACCGCGCCGCCTGCGCCGCCTATGGCCGGGGCTTCAGCTGGCGTCGGAGCGCGGAGGAGTTTCTGGCCGGCCTCCATGCGATAGACCCGCTGCTGCTGGACCAGGCGGCCTGACGCTTTTCCTTGCCCGGCGGGGCGGGATGCACTATCTCTATGACATCGTGGCCGCCCTGCTTGGGCGGCCCTTATCGTTTTTACGCCGGAGAGTGTCCCCGTGTCCCAGCCCCTGATGCCTCACGCGACCGCCAGCTGGCTGGTCGACAATACCGCGCTCGGTTTCGATCAGATCGCGGAATTTTGCGGGCTCCATATCCTGGAAGTGCAGGCCATCGCCGACGATACCGCCGGGACCAAATATACCGGCCGCGATCCCGTCCGCGCTCATGAAATCACCATGGACGAAATCCACAAGGGCGAAGCCAACCCGGATTACAAGCTCAAGATGCTCAAAGGCCCGGAGCCGGTCCGCCGCACCAAGGGGCCGCGCTACACGCCGGTCAGCAAGCGGCAGGACAAGCCCGACGGCATCGCCTGGATCCTGCGCAACCATCCCGAGATTTCCGACGGCGCCATCGGCAAGCTGATCGGCACCACCCGCACCACCATCGCCGCGATCCGCGACCGCACCCATTGGAACATCTCCAACATCGTGCCCAAGGATCCGGTGACGCTGGGCCTCTGCTCGCAGCGCGAGCTGGACGGGCTGGTGACGAAGGCGGCGAAGAAGGCCGGCATCGAGGCGCCGACCGATTCGCGTCTGGACGGCGACCGCGAGGCGCTGATCGAGGAACTGCGCCGCGAGCGCGACGACGCCGCGCGCCGTGCCGAGGAAGCGCTCAAGTCCGAGGCGGAGCTGATTTCCAGCACCGCCAAAATCCTGGACCCGTTCAGCAACAACAAGGGCGAGCTGTAAAGCCGTAGCGTCATCGGACGCTGCCCTAATTTGTTGCAAAGCAGCATTTTTGAAGGCCGTGCCGGGCAACCGGCGCGGCCTTTCCGCTTCTGCTTGACGCTTGCGTAAAGCCGGCGATCCACTTACACTCCTGTAAATGGAGAGCAGAGAACAGACCGCGAAATCGCATTATCAACACCCCGTCGCCTGGGATCAGACATTCCCGCCGATGTCGATGGGCGACATGGTGATGCAGAGCGCGCAGGCGCATCCCGACGCCAGCATGATCGACTTCATGGGGCGCAAGTTCAGCTATGGCCGAATGTTGCAGGAGATCCGCGCAATAGCCTGCGGATTGCAGGCGATGGGCGTTCAGAAGGGCGACCGGGTCGGCCTTTATCTTCCCAACACCCCCCATTATGTCGCCGCTTATTATGGCGCGCTGCTGGCCGGGGCGATCGTCGTCAATTTCTCCCCGCTCTATACCGCCGCCGAACTGGAGCATCAGGTCGAGGATAGCGGCACCAAAATCCTTTTTACGCTGAGCGCCAGGGCGCTGCTGCCGACCGCGCTGGAGGTGCTGGACAACAGCATGCTCGAAAAGCTGGTGGTCGGGTCGGTGTGCGAGATGCTGCCGACCGCGAAGAACATTCTCTACCGGCTGTTTAAGCGCAAGGAGATGGTGACGCTGCCTGCCGACAGCCGGATCGTGCGCTACGACAAGCTGATCGACAATGCGGGCGATTGCGTGATCGCCGATCTCGATCCGGTTCAGGACATCGCGCTGCTGCAATATACCGGCGGCACCACCGGCACGCCCAAGGGGGCGATGCTGACCCATCAGAATCTGACCGCCAATGCGCGGCAGGTGCAGATGATCGACCCGCAGCGCAATGGCGAGGACCGGATCATCGCGGTGCTGCCTTTCTTCCATGTGTTCGCCAATACCTGCACGCTCAACCGCACCGTGCTGAACGGCGGCGAGATGGTGATGCTGCCGCGGTTCGAGGCGGTGCAGGTGCTGGCCGCGATCCAGCGGACCAAGGCGACGTCGCTGCCCGGCGTGCCGACCATGTATCAGGCGCTGCTCGACCATCCGGCCATCCGCAACATCGACTTTTCTTCGCTGCGCGCCTGCATCTCGGGCGGCGCGCCGCTGCCGCTGGAGGTCAAGCAGCGGTTCGAGGCGGCGACCGGCGCCAAGCTGATCGAAGGCTATGGCCTCACCGAAACCAGTCCGGTCGTCTGCTCCAACCCCTATGAGGGGCGCAACAAGACCGGCACGGTAGGCCAGCCGGTGCCCGGCACGCGGGTGAAGCTCGTCAACCGCGAAGACCCGACCAAGCCGCCGCCCGATGGCGAGCCGGGCGAATTGCTGTTTGCCGGGCCGCAGATCATGAAAGGCTATTGGAACCGGCCCGACGCCGATGCCGAAGTGTTCGTGGGCGAGTTTCTGCGCACCGGCGATGTCGGCGAGATTGACGAGGAAGGCTATGTCCGCATTGTCGATCGGCTGAAGGACATGATCGCCGTCGGCGGGTTCAAGGTCTTCCCGAGCCAGGTCGAATCCGTCCTCTACCATCATGAGATGGTGAAGGAGGCGCTGGTGATCGGCGTGCCCGACCATTATCGCGGCGAACAGCCCAAGGCGTTCGTCACCCTGGCCGAAGGCGCGGAGATTGACGGGCCGGCGCTCAAGGAATGGCTCAACGCCCAGCTCGGCAAGCATGAGCGGGTGTGCGAGGTGGAGGTCAGGGACAGCCTGCCCAAGACGCTCGTGGGCAAATTGTCGCGCAAGGAACTGGTGGCGGAAGAGCGGGCCAAGGCCGCCGCCGCGCAGGAACAGGCTGGAACCCCGGCCTGATCCTTCCTATCTGTGTGACCAAACACAAACAAAGGACATAGATATGGCGCAGGAAATTGCGACGCTCGCCGGTGGCTGCTTCTGGTGTACGGAAGCCGTCTATCAGAATCTCAAGGGCGTCGAGTCCGTCGAAAGCGGTTATATCGGCGGCACGGTCGCCGATCCCAGCTATGAACAGGTTTGTTCCGGCGCGACCGGCCATGCCGAAGCGATCCGCATTCGGTTCGACCCGGCGGTGATTTCCTATGCCGACCTGCTCGACATATTTTTCGCGACCCATAATCCGACCACGCTGAACCGGCAGGGCAATGATGTGGGCACCCAATATCGCTCCGCCATCTTCCCCCACTCGCCCGAGCAGGAAGCGGCGGCGCGTGCGGGGATCGAGCGGGCACAGGCGGATCAGAGCGACCCGATCGTCACCACGATCGAGGCCGAAGCCCCCTGGTATCCGGCGGAGGATTATCACCAGAAATATTGGGACCGGGTCGGCGACAAGAACCCCTATTGCATGGCGGTGATCCCGCCCAAGCTCGCCAAGCTGCGCAAGGGCTTTGCCGAACGTATCGACGGCTGATCCCGGCCCCGCTCCGGTGACGGTGTAGCGCGGGCGTGTCGTCGCGCCTTGCGCTTGCCGCGCCATCTGTCAGGATGGCGCGCAGGATCGTCCGGGGGAGGAAGCCATGAACAGGATGCTGCTGCCGCTTGGAGCGCTCATGATGTTGGCGCTACCCGGCTGCGTCGCCAAGACCGCGCTCGACGTCGTGACCCTGCCGGTGAAGGCGGGGGCGCAGGCGGCGGACTGGGCGACGACCAGCCAGGACGAAGCCGACCGCAATTACGGCAAGAAAATGCGCAAGCAGGAAGAGGCCGAGGGCAAGGCGCGGAAAAAGGCGGACAAGGAACGCCGCCGCCAATGCCGCGAGGCGGGCTATTCCGACTGTTGATGGTGTGGGGCGGGGAGCCGGGCTGTCTCGGTTCGCCTTCAAAGCAACAAAGCTCGATCCGCCCTAGTGGGTTTTCCGGCGAAGGCCGGAACCCAGAGCCGATAGCGCGTGCGGCGTAGAGCCTGGGCATGTTTCCGTCGGTTGGTCGAACGAACTTTGTCTTAAGGCCGCTGCTCTCGCATTCTGCTGTTGGACGCTGGACCCCGGCCTGCGCCGCGGTAGACGACGATTTATACCATTTTATGCGGCGGCGCGTTTCAGGCGGTCGTTGATGGCGAGGCCGATGCCCTCGTCGGGGATCGGCGCGACGGCGATGCGGCGGGCGGCGCTGGCGTCGGCGAGGTGGAGCGCGGCGAAGAGATTGGCCGCCGCTTCGCGCAGGTCCGCTTCCTGGCTGAGGTTGATGTTGCACGGCATCAGGCCGAAGCCGATCAGATATTCGTCATTCTCCGCCCGAAGCGCGTCGAGCCGCACGGGCTTTGACGGGGCATAATGGCTTTCCAGCTGGCCCGGCGCCTCGATCCGCCCCTGATCCTTGGCGGCGAACACGGGCAGGCCGCTGGCCTCCTCCAGCATCGCGGCGGTGATCGGACCGGGCCGCAGCAGGCGCACCCGGTCGGCTTCGGGCGCGGCGATGGTGGATTCCAGCCCTTCGCTGGTCGGCCCCTCGTCGAGGATCAGCCGCACCTTGCCCGACAGGCTCGCCAGCACATGTTCGGCGCGGGTCGGGCTGATCGAGCCGCTGCGATTGGCGGACGGGGCGGCGAGCGGGCGGCCGCTCTCCCGGATGAGCGCGCGCATTGCCGGATGGGCGGGCAGGCGGATGGCGACGGTGGCGAGGCCGGCGGTGACGAGCGGCGACAGGCCGCTATCGGCGCGCACCGGCAGCACCAAAGTCAGCGCACCGGGCCAGAAGCGCGCGGCGAGCCGCTCCGCCTCGGGCGAGATATGCGCCAGCCGCGCCGCCATGTCGCGGTCGGCGACATGGACGATCAGCGGATTGAAGCTGGGCCGCCCCTTGGCCGTGTAGATGGCGGCGACGGCGGGGGTGTCGGTGGCGTCGGCGGCCAGGCCATAGACGGTCTCGGTCGGCACGGCGACTGGCTCTCCCGCACGGATCAGCAACGCCGCCTCACGCAGCGCGTCGCTGCCATAACGGCAGATTTTGGTGGAATAAGCTGGATTTGCGATGGTCACGACCCCGTTTCTATACGCACCCCGTCGCATGAGTAAAAGGCCATTGCGTCTGTAGCATGACAGGGGCGGCGGACGAGATCGATGGGCCTGTGCGCTTGCCCGTGCGGGTCCGGCCCGATAGAGGCGGGGGCCATGAACGATGCCCTGCTGACCCGTATCGCCGAGGCGCTGGAACGGCTCGCGCCGCCGCCGCCTTCCTCCGCCGACCTCGCTGCCGCCCCCGCCTATCTGTGGGACGGGGTGGCGATCCGCGCGGTGGAGGCGTTCGATCCGGTGGACTATGATCTGCTGACCGGCATCGACGCGCAGAAAAGCGCGCTGCTCGACAATAGCCGCCGCCTTGCCGCCGGCCATGCCGCGCATGATGTGCTGCTGTGGGGGGCACGGGGCACCGGCAAGTCGGCCAGCGTTGCCGCCGTGGTCGCCAAGTTGCAGCGCGAGGGGCAGGACATCGCCCTGATCCAGTGCGCGATCGACGAGCTGGCGAGCCTGCCGGCGCTATTCTCCCTGCTGCGCGGCAGCAACCGGCCCTTCATCCTGTTTCTGGACGATCTGGGCTTTGACGAAGGGGTAGGCGACGCGCGGTCGCTGCGGTCCTTGTTGCAGGGCGGGACGGCGGCGCGGCCGGCCAATGTGCGGCTCTATGTCACGTCGAACCGCCGCCATATCGTCCCCCGCCACCTGTCGGAACAGGATGATCCGGTCAATCCGCGCGACGTGGTCGACGACAAGATGGCGCTGTCCGACCGGTTCGGTCTCAGCCTGGGTTTCCACGCCATCGACCAGCAGGCCTATGTCGACATCGTCAAAGGCTATGCCGCGCAGCTGGGGCTGACCGTCGATCCGCTCGACGCGGTGCAGTGGGCGACGCAGCGGGGCAGTCGGTCGGGTCGTGTCGCCTGGCAATATGTCGTCGAACTGGCAGGGCGGCACGGGCTCAGCGTCTGAGAGCAGGCGGCGGGGCGGTGCCCGCCGCCTCCGGGCGCGTCAGCCTTCCTTGGCGACGCGCCAGATCACGCCGCCCACATCGTCGCTCACCAGCAGGCCGCCGGTCGCGTCGGGCGTCACGTCCACCGGCCGGCCGCGCGCATCGCCTTCGGCGTTGAGGAAGCCGCTCAGCACGTCGATCGGCTTGGCCTTGCCCGCTTCGCCATTGGCGGCGAAGGGCACGAACACGACCTTGTAGCCGGCCGCCGGCTTGCGGTTCCAGCTGCCGTGCAGGCCGACAAAGGCGCCATTGACGAAGGGCGCGCCCAGCTTCGCATCGGTGGCGAAGCTCAGCCCCAGCGGAGCGACATGGTTGCCCAGCGCATAGTCGGGACGTTTGGTATATTCGCGCAGCTCCGGCCGCTGCGGCTGGACGCGGCGATCTTCATAGCCACCCCAATAATTCCAGGGCCAGCCATAGAAGGCGCCGAATTCGACCCGCGTCAGATAATCGGGGACAAGATCGCCGCCCAGCATGTCGCGTTCATTGACGACGCCCCACAGCGCGCCGCTGCGCGGTTCGAAGGCGAGGCCGACGGGGTTGCGCAGGCCGGAGGCGAAGATGCGATGGTCGCCGGTCTTGGGATCGACTTCCCACACCGCCGCGCGATCAGTCTCCAGCTCCATGCCATTTTCGGCGATATTGCTGTTGGAGCCGACACCGACATAGAGCAGCCCTTCGGGGCTGGCGGTCAGGCTCTTGGTCCAATGCTGGTTGGGCGCCCCGGCGGGCAGGTTCAGTATCTTGCGACCCTTGGCGGTGATGCGCGTGTCGCCTGCCTTATAAGGGAAGGCCAGCAGCGCATCGGTGTTCGCGACATAGAGCGTGTCGCCGATCAGCGCCATTCCATAGGGCGAGTTGAGGCCGGTGAGGAAGGCCGATTTCAGTTCCGCCTTGCCATCGCCATCGGCGTCGCGCAGCAGGCTGATGCGGTTGGCGGAGGGCACGCCGGCGCCCGCCTTGTTCATCAGATAGGCCATGACGCGGCTGACAATGCCCTTTTTCGGGCGCGGCGGGCTGTTGGTTTCGGCGACCAGAATGTCGCCATTGGGCAGGCGCAGCAGCGAGCGGGGGTGCTCCAGCCCTTCGGCAAAGCGGGCGACGGTCAGACCCTTGGCGGCCGTCGGCTTTTCGCGGGCGGTCCAGGGCTTCACCTCGGCGATATTGACCGTGGGCAGCCATTCGTTGCGCGGCGTGGTGAAGACCGGCTCGCGCCCGGTGTCGGCGCCCGGCGGAAGCTGGGCTTTATTGCCCTGAGCCAGATAGAGAAAGGCACCGCCCGCAAGCAGCAGGACGATGAGGCCGAGGACAAGGATATGCTTCTTCATATCGCCTCATCTATGCTGGAGCGCGACGCTGGACAAGCCGCGCTGCGCAAGGGTGCCGCTTATTTGCCGCGTTCGCGCAGCCAGAGGAGCAGGGCGAGCAGGATGCCGGCGCCGGTGCCGACCAGCAATCCCGCGCTGGGCTGGCCCAGCAGGCCGCCGCCGATGGTGCCCGCAAGGATCAGCAGCGCGATGAAGGCGCCCGCGCCGGTGGGATTATGCCTGCCGTTGGTCATGGAATGACGCCCTGCCATGGCTGAGCACGGGACGCCAGAGGCTTTGCGGCGGCTGCCGCCGGCGTCCCGCTGCGGGAGGGATCGTGCCGGGGCGGGACGACTGTCCCATTACGGGATAGGGCGGCGACGGGCGTTAACTTTCGAAAAGACCCATTTCCATCGAAGCGGCGACATGGCACAAGTTTTGAAACGCGCACGTCACGAACGGCGCGAAATAAAAGAAGCGGGGTCGCATGTATCTGCCATATCTTTCGGATCGTAAAAGCTATGAGGACGCCACCGAACTCATGACGCTTTTCGGGGACAATGCCGGCTATGAGGCGGCCGCGCGCGCCGACCGGTGCCGCGATGTCGGCAACCATATCCATTTCTGCCACTGGCGACAGATTGAGCGGCTGATCGTGCTGCTATCCTACGACCAGCCGGTCGGCACCGTGCATTGAGGCGTCAGAGGCGCAGGCCAGCGGTTTCGGGGAGGCCCGCCAGAATGTTGAGATTCTGAACGGCCGCGCCGGCTGCGCCCTTGCCCAGATTGTCGAGCGTGGCGACCAGCCGCGCCTGACCGCTGTCGGCATTGCCGAAGACGAACAAGGCGAGGCGATCGGTGGCGCCGACATGCTCCAGCGTCAGGCCGCTCATGCCCGCACTGTCCTGCAACGGCGCGACACTGACGATGGGCGAGCCGGCATAGGCCGCCGCCAGCGCTGCGTGGACATCGGCCGGAGACGGCGTGCCCGGCATGGCGCGCAGTTGCAGCGGCACTTCGACCAGCATGCCGCGAAAGGCATTGGCCACCGCCGGCGCGAAGAGCGGCGGGTGGGTGAGGCCGGAATAGCGCGTCATTTCCGGCACATGCTTATGGCCAAGCGAGAGGCCATAGGCGCGGAAGGCGCTGGGCGCGCCACTGTCGCCTTCATATTCGGCGATCATCGCCTTGCCGCCGCCCGAATAGCCTGAGGCGCCCGATACGGTGACGGGCCAGTCGGCCGGCAAAAGGCCGGCGAGCGTCAGCGGGCGCACCAGCGCCAGAAAGCCGGTGGGCCAGCAGCCCGGATTGGCAACGAAGCGGCTCTGCGCCAGCCGCTCGCGATGGCCCGGTTCCAACTCGGGAAAGCCATAGGTCCAGCCATCCGCCACGCGATGCGCGGTGGAGGCGTCGATGACGCGCGTGCGGTCATTGTCGATCAGCGCCACCGCTTCGCGCGCGGCGTCGTCGGGCAGGCAGAGGATGACGATGTCGGCGGCGTTCAGCGCGTCGCGGCGGGCGGCGGCATCCTTGCGATCCCGCTCGTCCAGCGTCAGCAGCGACAGTTCGGCGCGGCCGGCGAGCCGGTCGGCGATTTCGATGCCGGTGGTGCCATGGCCGCCGTCGATGAAAATCCGGGTCATGCGCCGATCCTCCGCCTTGTCAGGATGGGATCGGCATGGCTGGCCTTCAGCCGGGCGACGACATCGGTCAGCGGCTCGATCACCACCGCCATCCAATGGGCGTTGGCGTGGAGCAGATTGGCCTCATCCACCATGATGCCGACATGGCCGGGGAAGAAGACGAAGTCACCGCGCGTCAGCGGGGCGTCGTCCGGCAGGGGCGATCCGACCGCTTCGCGTTGCAGGTCGCTGTCGCGCGGCACGGGGATGCCGCACTGGCCGAGCGCGGCCTGGATCAGGCCCGAACAGTCGATGCCCTGATGACCGCGACCGCCCCAGACATAGGGCTGCCCCAGATAGCGCTGCGCCACCGCCACCCAGTCGCTGTCGCGCGAGTCGGTGGGCAGGGCATGGCGAATATGGATATAGCCCTCGCCCGAGGCGATGAAGTCGCCATCGGCTTCGCCGGCGAAGCGGGCGCCGATCGGCCAATGTTCGACGATGGGCGCCTTGATGTCGGGCGCGCTGAACAGCGGCGCGCAGCGGGTGATGACGCGGTGGCTGGGCTGTTCCAGCAGGTCCAGCGCCTCACGCCGGATATAGCCGACATAGCCGTCATGGCCGCAGAAACCCCAGGCCCAGTCGGTGGTTACGTCCAGCGCATGGAAGCTTTCGCCGCGCAGCAGCTGGCTGACCGCCTGCGCCGTCGGGCTGGTGGCGGCCAGGATCGGCGCGCCGGGTGCCACGCAGGTCAGTTCGACCGCGCGCGCATAATGGGCGGAGAACAGCACGCCGGCCAGCGATATATCGGCGAGATCGCCGCGGGTCGCATGGATGCGTGGATCAAGCCTTACCGAACGGCCCTCCAGCTTGAAGCGGGTTCTTTCAGGCGGTGTGTTCCGCACGGGAGTAAGAGAGGCTGTCATCGCGCGCGGTTCCTGCGATGAAATGGTGAAAGGCGTCAAGAAATTCCGCCCCCTTGGGCGTCCGCGTGATGAAAATATTCCGCCGGTCGGCCGCATCGCGCTCGCGCCGGAGGTAGCCGAGCGCGGATAATTTGTTGAGCGCGCGGGTGATGACCGGCTTCGACACGTTGAGCGCCTCCGCCAGACCGCGCACCGTATGCGGCCCGGCGCCGATATAGACGGTCATCATCAGCGCCATCTGGCGGTTGGTGAGGTCGGGCTTACCCGACCGGACATAGTCGACCAGCGTGCTCATCCACTGGCTGAGCTGCTTCTTGCCAGGGCGGTCGACTTCGATGGCCGTTTCCGGTGCTGATTGGGCGTTCATGTTCCCGGTAACGCACAATAGCCAATCCGGTTGCGTAACGGACGTTGCGAATCTTGCCTTTGCGGTGGCTTAGCGGCCGTAGCGGGACTGGAGCAGGCGGAATGCCGCGCGCAGGCCCAGCGCCTCGCCGCCCTTGGGACGGCCCGGCTTGGCGGACGGCCGCCAGGCGAAGGTGTCGAGATGCAGCCAGTCCGTCCCCTCCGGCACGAAGCGGCGGAGGAAGAGCGCGGCGGTGATCGCGCCGGCAAAGCCGCCTTCGCCCGCATTGCCGATGTCGGCAATGTCGGACTTGAGCATTTCGGCATAGCCGTCCCACAGCGGCAGGCGCCAGGTCGGGTCATCCACCTCGGTGCCGGCCTTGGCCATGTCCGCCGCCAGATCCTCATCATTGGCGAAGAGGGCGGGGAGGTCGGGACCGACCGCGACGCGCGCCGCGCCGGTCAGGGTGGCGAAGTCGATCAGCAGGTCGGGCTTGTCCTCGCCCGCGCGGGTGAGCGCATCGCCCAGCACCAGACGCCCCTCGGCATCGGTATTGCCGATCTCCACCGTCAGCCCCTTGCGCGACTGCAATATGTCGCCGGGGCGGAAGGCATTGCCGCTGATCGCATTTTCCGCCGCCGGGATGAGCAGGTGCAGCCGCACCGGCAGGCGGTTCGCCATCACCAGCTGGGCCAGCGCCAGCGCATGGGCGGCGCCGCCCATATCCTTTTTCATCAGGCGCATGCCGGACGAGGGCTTGATGTCCAGCCCGCCGCTGTCGAAGCAGATGCCCTTGCCGATGACGGCGATGCGCGGATGCGCCTCGTCGCCCCAGTGGAGTTCGATCAGGCGCGGGGCGAAGCTGCGGTCGGCGGCCTTGCCCACTGCATGGATCATCGGGAACCCCTGTTCCAGCGCATCGCCGCGCGTCACGCTGATGCGCGCGTCATGTTGCGCCGCGACCCGCTCGACCGCCGCTTCCAGATCGGGCGGTCCCATGTCGGCGGCGGGCGTGTTGACCATGTCCCGCACCAGCGCCACCGCCTGCGCCAGCCGCACCATCGGTTCGACCCGGGCGACATCGCTGGTCAGCAGGACGCGCGGGCCGATCGGCTTGTCATCCTTGCGATAGCGGCCGAAGCGATAGTGGGCGAGCAGCCAGCCGAGCGCTGCCGCACCCGGGGCGGCGTCCGCCAGCCGATATTGCCCCTCCGGCAGTTTCTCCGCCAGCTTGGCCAGACACCAGGGACCAAGCTTTGCCATGTCGGCGACGCCGGCGACCACCGACCAGTCCGCGCCATCCTCCGCCGGCAGGATGGCAAGCTCATGCGCCTTGGCCGAAAAGCCCTGCGCGCTTAGCAGCGCGCGGGTGGATTCGGGCTGGGCGGACAGCCATTGCTGATGCGCGGCGGTGTCCAGCAGACGGATCGAACGGGCACCTTGCTGGTTGTCTATTTTGAGCAGGTCGGAAAAATCGGTCATGCGGGGGCATGTATGTCAAAGGCGGGCGCAAGGGAATGTCCCTTTTCGTCGCTAACCGGCACCGCGCCATCCCTGTCCCATTTGCCTCTCGCGCCGGTCCGTCTTAGTCTCGACCCAAAGACGAGCAAGGAGAGAAACGATGTTCCCGAACGATGATCGTAGTCTGCAGGCGGCGCGTGCCCGCGCCTATGTTCTGGCGGAAAGCGGACAGTTCGCCGGCACCCATGCCGTGGAGCAGGCGCTGATCGCCGAGGGCTGGTCCAACGCCTCGCGCGCGCTGAACAGCGACTATGCGCGGAAGGCTATCAGCGAACGCTGCTCGACCGCTCAGGCCCATTGATGCGCAGACAGCTGGGGTCGCTTGGGCCGCTGGGCATTTCTGCCACGGCGGCCCTGCTGCTGTCCGCCTGTTCGGGGGAGCAGGGGCCGGACGGATCGAATGTCGAGGCGGATGCCGCCACCAAGCAATTCGTCAACCGCATGGCCGGCGCCGCGCCGCCGCCAAGCGCGCCGACCGGCAAGCCGTTCGAACAAAGTGACAAGGGCGAATTGCTGGAATTCGTCTATGCCTATCCGGCGCAAGCCGCCGCGGTGCCGCCGCTGGTGGCGCGGTTCGACAAGGAACGGGAGCAGTCCAAGGCGGACGCGCTGAAAATGGCGCGCAATGATCAGGACGCGGCGAAGCGGGCAGGCTTTCCCTTTCGCCCGCACAGTCTGGAAAAACGCTGGGCGGTGACGGCGGATACGCCGCGCTTCCTCAGCTTGCAGGCGACCAGCTATTTCTACACCGGCGGCGCGCATGGCATGACCGGCTATGAAGCGATATTGTGGGACAAGCAGCGCAAGCAGGAGACGCGCCTCGACGCGCTGATGACCAGTTCCGCCGCCTTCGCCTCCGCCATTCGCGCCAATTTCTGCACCGCGCTCGACAAGCAGCGCGCCGAAAAGCGCGGTGGGCCGGTGACGCCGGGTGAGGATGATTTCAGCAAATGCATCGACCCGATGAAGGAAGTGCTTGTCCCCCGGTCCAGCGACGGCAAGGCGATCGACGCCGTGGCGGTGGTGATCGGCCCCTATAGCGCCGGCCCCTATGCGGAGGGCAGCTATGAGGTCGTGCTGCCGGTGGACGCGGCGATGCGCAAGGCGATCAAGGAAGAGTTTCGCGACGCTTTCGCGCCGGCCGCCTGACCGGGGTCAGGCGCGGGCAGGGCGATGAGGCGAGGTCGAGCGCGTGGTGCGTTCGACGGTGATCGCCTCAGTCATAAGGCTGATCAGGGAAGGCGTGATCGCCTAACCGCCATTGCGTTTCAGCGTCTTGTCGATCAGCCAGAAGTGCAGGAACTGAATAGCAACAACGGCCACGCCCATCAGGAACATCACCGGCACGACCAGATGTTCCTGCCCCGGCCTCGGCCCGACAGTCGATGTTATCAGGGCGGTGAAGAGCATCAGGCCCATCCCGAGCGCCGGGAGAAGGCCGAGCGCAATGCGGCGCGGCGCGGTCCAGTTTACCGAGCCGGTTAGCGACCATTGCATCGGCAAACGGTCATGCCACCGGAAACGGGCATTGGCGCGCATCGCCACCAGGACGAATATGATTGCGAACAGCGCGGATATGCCAAGCAGGACCATGGCCGTTTCTTAGCATGGATCAGGGGGGCGACCAACAAATACCGGCCGGCTGGCGGTGTTCAGCCAGCGGCGATGCCTCAGCCGAAGCTGAAGCTTGTCTCGCTATTATCTAAATATCGGACAAGCTTCAGCTTATTCTTGGTTCTGGTGAACAGGTGCTTCGGCCGCCGGAGGCGTAAGCCTACTCCGTGCCATTCGCGACGGGCACGCCATAAAGGTCATGTTCGTCGGCATCCTCGATCAGCACGTCGAATATGTCGCCGGCCTTCCGCCCTTCGCCCACATCGCGCAGGAAGACATTGCCGTCGATTTCCGGCGCGTCGGCTTGGCTGCGGGCGGTGGCGCCGATGCTGCCATCTTCCTCGTCCGGCTCGCCGACATCGTCCAGGATGACGGGCATGACGCGGCCGACCTTGGCGGCGAGTTTCGCGGCGCTGATCGCGGCGGTCTTCGCCATGATGCGCTGATAGCGTTCTTCCTTCACCGCCTCCGGCACCGCGCCGGGCAGGTCGTTGGCGACCGCGCCCTCGACCGGTTCGAAGCGGAAGGCGCCGACGCGATCGAGCTGCGCCTCGTCCAGCCAGTCGAGCAGATATTGGAAATCCGCCTCTGTCTCGCCGGGGAAGCCGACGACGAAGGAGGAGCGGATGGCGATGTCCGGGCAGATGTCGCGCCATTTGCGGATGCGGTCCAGCACCTTGGCTTCATTGGCCGGGCGCTTCATCGCCTTGAGGACGTTGGGCGCGGCATGCTGGAAGGGGATGTCGAGATAGGGCGTCAGCAGCCCCTCCGCCATCAGCGGCACGACCTGATCCACATGCGGATAGGGATAGACATAATGGAGCCGCACCCAGGGCGGCGTGCCGTCGGCGGTGCGCAGCTGGCCCAGTTCGCGGGCAAGATCGGTCATGTGCGCGCGCACATCGCGACCCTTCCACTGGCGCACTTCATGCCGGGTGTCGACGCCATAGGCCGACGTATCCTGGCTGATGACCAGCAATTCCCGGGTGCCGGCGGCGACCAGTTTTTCCGCCTCGCGCAGCACGGCATCGATCCGCCGCGAGGCGAGGTCGCCCCGGATCGAGGGGATGATGCAGAAGGAACAGCGATGGTTGCAGCCTTCGCTGATCTTCAGATAGCTGTAATGGCGCGGCGTCAGCTTCAGCCCGCCTTCGGGCACCAGGTCGATGAAGGCGTTGGGCACGGGCGGCGAGGCTTCATGGACCGCGCTCACCACCGCTTCATATTGATGCGCGCCGGTGACGGCCAAGACCTGCGGGAATTTGGCGCGGATCAGATCCGCCTCATTGCCCATGCAGCCGGTGACGATGACCCGGCCGTTTTCGGCGATGGCTTCGCCAATCGCCTCCAGCGACTCCTCCTTCGCCGAGTCGAGGAAGCCGCAGGTGTTGACCAGCACGACGTCGGCGCCGGCATAGTCGGGCGACATCTGATAGCCGTCGGAACGCAGCTTCGTCAGGATACGCTCGCTGTCGACCAGGGCTTTGGGACAGCCAAGCGACACCATGCCGACCTTGGGCGCGGGGGGGATTTTCGTTGCCATGATTGGCGCGCCACATAGGGATTTTTGCAGCCAATGTCACGGGGCACGCGACAGAGCAATTATCCGGCCCTGCAAAGCCGGCCTTTTTACGAGGCGTCGTCGTCCGGCAGCACGATCCGGCGGCTCTGTTCCTCGACCACTTCGATGATGAGGTCGCCGGTCTGGAGCGCCTGCGCCTCCTCCGCCCAGAAGCCGATCGCCCGTTCGGACCGATAGACGCGCAGGCCGAGGCCGGTGGTGATGGACGTCAGCGGCTTGCCGATCTCCTCGGGCCGCACGAAGCGTTCGTGCAGGTGGACGCGGCCGCCGGTGGCGGCGAGGTCGGCCATATAGTCCGCCAGATGCCGGCCCTTCGTGCTGCCCGCGAGCAGCAAGCCGGCAAAGCTCACCGGATTGATGACGGTCGTCGCGCCGGCCTGACGGGCGGGGATTTCATTATCCTCGTTGCGCACGACGATGCTGATCGGCAGGCGCGGGGCGAGGTGGCGGGCGGTCAGGGTGATGAGGATCGAGGTATCGTCCCGTCCCCCTGACACGATCATCGCGCGGGCGCGGTGAATGGCGACATCGGCCAGCGTCTTGTCCCGCGTCGAGTCGCCGCACAGGATGTTGCAGCCTTGTTGCTCGGCCAGCGCCAGCGCCTTCTCACTCGGGTCGATGACCACGATTTCGCGCGGGTCGGTGCCGCGGGCGAGCAGTTCCCGCACGGCTTCCTGGCCGCTGGTGCCAAAGCCGGTAACGACGATATGATTGTGGAGGTCGGCCTGAATGCGTGCCATGCGCCACCTGTAAACGATGTTGCGGAGAAAGAGATTATAGGCCGTGCCGAGGAAGATCAGCCAGACGAGCAGGCGGATCGGCGTGACCAGCAGCGCTTCGAACAGTCGCGCGCCGGGACTGACCGGGACGATGTCGCCATAGCCGACGGTCGTGACCGTGACCGTAGTGAAATAGAGGACGTCGATGAAGCTGATATGCCCGTCCAGCGTATCCTTCAGGCCGTCGCGGTGCAGCCAGTGCAGGGCCAGTACCAGCGCGATGAGGCTGAACACCAGGCCCACGCGCCATACCAGGTCCACCCAGACCGGCATGGAGGAACGGCGCCGCAGGAAGGACGTGATCGGCGATGAAGGCGTGACGGGCTTTATCCTCATGAGGGCGGCAACTGATCCATCGGGTTGACGGGTGCGCGGTCCTTGCGCAGTTCGAAATGGAGTTTCGGCTGGCTGGCATAGCCTGTGTCGCCGGTAAGGCCAAGAACCTGTCCCTTCGACACTTTCTGGCCGCGTACCACATTGACGCGGCTGGCATGGCCATAGGCGCTGACCCAGCCGCCGCCATGGTTGATGAGGACGAGGCCGCCGAACACCGCCACCTTGTCCCCCGCATAGGCGACGACGCCGTCCGCCGCCGCCTTGAACGGGGTGCCGGCCGACACGCCGATGTCGATGCCATTGTTGCGCGCGCCGCTCTTGCCCGGCCCAAAGCGGGAGAGGATGGGGCCATGGACCGGCCAGCCGAAACTGCCGGCGAAGCTGCGGGGCGGGGCGATGGGCTTGTTGCTGGGCAGAGGCCGCGCGGCGCGGGAGGCGGAGCGGATCGGCGCATCTTCCTTGGCGGCGGGCTGGCCGCCGGTCAGCACATCATCGATGTCGATGCGGAAGGCGGCGGCGCGTTCCTCCAGGCTGGGCGCGCGGGCGGGGGTGTCGCCGGGCAGCAGGAGCCGCTGGCCCCGGCGCAGCACATAGGGTTCCTCCAGCCCGTTGATCGCCACCATGTCGCTCCAGCGGACGCCATAGGCGGCGGCGATGGCGATGCCGGTTTCGCCTTCCTCCACCCGGTGATAGCGGCCGCC
>DAMDPH010000025.1:0-218 GCA_032082785.1 Sphingobium sp.
CGATCTCTACCCGCGCATCACGCTGGGCGGATCGATCGGCACGACTGCGATCGGCGGCGGCAATATCTTGGGCGCCGGCCCGTTCAATTGGCTGCTGGGGCCGCTCATCAGCTGGGCCTTCCCCAATCAGGAGGCGAACCGCGCCCGTATCGCCGCCGCCCGCGCCGATGGCGACGCGGCGCTCGCGCAATTTGACGGCACCGTGCTGCGCGCGCTGG
>DAMDPH010000025.1:281-31865 GCA_032082785.1 Sphingobium sp.
CCTATGCCAATGCCTTGCAGCGGCGGCAGACCTTGCAGGCGGCGCGCGATGCCGCCGGACGCGCGGCGCGGATCAGCGAGGCGCGCCAGCGGGAGGGGCGGATCGACTTCCTCACCCTGCTCGACGCTCTCCGCACGCAGGCGGCGGCGGAGGCGGATCTGGCGAGCGCCGACCGCGCCGTGGCCTTTGCTCAGGTCGACCTGTTCCGCGCCCTCGGCGGCGGCTGGTCGAACAGCTGAAATTTGAGAGCGGGAGGGACGCCGATGCGCCCCTCCCCTCCAGGTCAGAAAGCGAAATTGCCGGCGACGGCGAAGCTCTCGACCGGGTGGCGGCCGTTGGGCTGCTCCTGCTTTTGCAGGTTCGGGTCCAGCACCGCCTTGTCGCCCATGCGGCCGACCGCGATCGCCGCCTCGATACGAAACCGCTCCGGCACCGCCAGCTCGCTCTGCGCCCGCGCAAAGTCGACGCCGGTCATGCCATGGCTGTGATAGCCCATGCGTGTCGCCTGCAAGGCCAGCATCGCCCAGGCAGCACCGGCATCGAAACTATGGCTGTGCGACGGCTTGAAATTGGTGGACCCCGGCGCGGCGCTCAGCGTGTCCGACAGGACGAAGATGATCGCGCTCGCATTCTTGACCCAGTCCTGATTGAACGGGACCAGCAGGTCGAGGAAGCGGCCCCAGTCGGCGCTGTCGCGATGCGCATAGAGAAAGCGCCAGGGCTGATAGTTGAAGGCCGACGGCGCCCAGCGTGCGGCGTCGAACAACGTCTCCAGATCCGCCTGCGGCATCGCCGATCCGTCAAAGGCGCGCGGCGACCAGCGCTCCAGGAAAAGAGGGTCTACGGGGCGCGTGACGGTCCGCTCAGAGCTGGCCATAATATCTCCTTTTGGGGTGACGACGCGCCGGACCCGGCCCGTCTTCCTGCCGCCTTATGTAGGGATTGGCGCGCGGCTGCGAAGCAGAAAATTGCGGGACGGATATTCTTATGCTGGTGCTGTGAGGAGCGCCGTCAGTTCGGCTCCTGCACCCGTTGCGCCTCGTCCGCGTCGCCGGCAATCTCGACCAGCGGCTCGTCGGCGGCGCGATCCAGCAGCACCACCGCCGGGTCGCGGAACAGCGCCTGCGCCAACTGGCTGCGCAAACGGGCAAGGCGCCCGCCTTCACCATGCTCTTCCATCATCCGTCCCCGTGACTCATGCGGTCATTATCTATGCAGTGTATAGACAAATGTCCCCAAAGCAAAGCTGAGGCCGAACCTAGCTCAGCTTCTGTCGGATAACGCTATCCGGCAAGCGGCGGAAAAATAGGCTTACACCTGTCTCACCCCTGTAGCAGTTAAGGGCAAAGCATCGGGCAAATCTCGACATTCCCGGTGCGACACGGCATGTCCTCGCCGGAGCGAATTAAAGGATCGGGCATGAACGAAGCACCCCATTTGGCGGGCGTGGAACTGGGCGGGACCAAGGTTGTGGTGCTGCGCGCCAGAGGGCGGGAGATTGTCGACCGGATCACCATCCCCACCACCAGCCCCGACGAAACGCTGGCCGCCGCCGCCGACCGACTCGCCGCTTGGCAGGCGGAGGAAGGCTTCGCGGCGCTGGGCATCGCCTCCTTCGGCCCGCTGCGGCTCGACCCGGCGGCACCCGATTTCGGCCGCATGCTCCCCACACCCAAGCCGGGCTGGAGCGGCGCCGACATCTATGGCCGCCTCACCGCCCCGCTCGGCTGCCCGGCCGCGATCGACACCGACGTCAACGGCGCGGCGCTGGCCGAAGCCCGCTGGGGCGCCGGCGCGGAGGATGGCGGCATGTCCGACTGCCTCTGCTATCTCACCATCGGCACTGGCCTTGGCGGCGGCTTCGCCCTCAACGGCCGACCCCTGCACGGCGCCATGCATCCCGAGCTTGGCCATATCCTGATCCGCCGGGCGGAAGGCGACGATTTCACCGGCGCCTGCTCCTTCCATGGCGACTGTATCGAAGGGCTGGTGAGCGGCCCGGCGCTGGCCGCCCGCTTCGGCGTACCCGGCGACCGCATCCCCGCCGACGATCCGCGCTGGGACCATGTGGCGAGCGACATCGCCCAACTGGTCGGCACCATCCTCCTCACCACCGCCGCGCGGCAGGTGCTGATCGGCGGCGGCGTCGGCATGGGCCGGGCGGACCTGCTGGAGAGGGTGCGGGAAAAGCTGGTGGCGCAGCTTGCAGGCTATCTGCCCTTCGTCGATGCCGGCAGCGTCGCCCGCATCGTGCGCCCGCCCGCGCTCGGCGACCAAGCGGGACCGCTCGGAGCGGTGGCGCTGGCCCTCGATGCTCTGGAAAGCGCACCCGCCTGACGCGGCGGCGCGATGCGCCCCCCGGCATGGGTCGGTGCGTGCAGTTCACCTCACCACACCGGGGGTGCCAACGCTGCCGGGGCGCGAACGCCTGACAACGCTGTCCAGGCTGGTAAAGCATATTCCACGCCCAAGCTCAACAGGCTTTCGCAAGCTTTTCCAAAAGCAAAGGGCGCGCCGGCGCATCAAGCCCCGGCGCGCCCTTCAGACGCAATGATTGGCCCGCCTTAGCCGGCGAAGAGCGGCGTCGGCAACCCGCGCACCCCGGCGTCGACTTCGTAGAAGGCACCGTCAAATTCGGAGTCGGGCAGGCCGATGGCGGCGGAGCTGACGAACATCCGTTCAAATTCCGGCCCGGCGAAGCAGATATTCGTGACCTGCCGCGCGGGCAGCGCGATGCTGCGGTCGAGTGTGCCGTCGGGCGTGAAGCGGCTGATCCGCCCGCCGCCCCAATGCGCGACCCAGATATGTTCCTCGGCATCGACCGTCATCCCGTCGGGATAGCCGTCCGCCTCGCCGAAGCGGATGAAGGGATGGCGATCCGACAGGCTGCCGTCCGCATTGCGCGTGAAGCGATACATGGTCTGCTTGGCCGTATCGCTATGATAGAGCCAGCGACCGCAGGGCGAGAAGGCCGGCCCGTTGGGCACGCGATAGTCGCCATCCATCTTGGTCCAGCTGAGGTCGGGGGCAAGCCGGTAGAGCGCGCCCACATCCTGCTGCTCAGCCATGTCCATCGTGCCGCACCAGATATGCCCCTGCGCATCGACCTTGCCGTCATTCATGCGGCTGCCGGGCAGATGCGGTTCAGGGTCGTCGATCGGCGTGATCGCCAGCGGGTCGAGGGTGAAGGCCTTGAACCCGCTCTGGAAGCCGCCGATGAAGCCGCCGCTCGCGCGCTCCGCCACCCAGCCCAGCGGCTCGGGCATGGCCCAGCGCTCGACCCGGCCGTCGGACAGCGACAGCCGGTTGAGCGCAGGGGCGAGGATGTCGACCCAATAGACCGCCTCATCCCGCGCCGACCAGAGCGTCCCCTCGCCCAGCGTATCGCGCGTCTCCCCGCGCTCGATCTTGCGCCATTCGGCCATGGCTCAGCGCTTCACCGACAGGCGGTAGACCATCGCATGATGATAGGGCTTGCCCGGATCGACCCGCGCCGAGACGAAGCTCGACTGGTTGGGCGAGTCGGGGAATTTCTGCGGCTCCAGCGCGATGCCGTCGCCCATGCGATAGACATGGCCCTGCTTGCCGATCAGCGTGCCGTCGAGGAAATTGCCCGAGTAGAATTGCACGCCCGGCTCGGTGGTCAGCACCTCAAGCACGCGACCCGATGCCGGGTCTTCCAGCCGCGCGGCGAGCTGCGGCGCCTTGGTCAGTCCCTTGTCGAGCGCGAAATTATGGTCGTAGCCCCGGCCCGCGACGATCTGCGGATCACGGCCGTCGCGGATGCCATCGGCGACCCGGCGCGGCGTGCGGAAGTCGAACACGCTGTTTTCCACCGGCTGCAACTGGCCGGTCGGGATCAGATTGGCGTCGACCGGCGTGAAGGCCTTGGCCGGAATGGTCAGCATATGGCCGAGCGCCCCATCGGGCGATCCTTCGCCGGCCAAATTGAAGATGGCATGGTTCGTCATGTTGACGATGGTCGGCTTGTCGGTCTTGGCGTCGAAAGCGATGCCCAGATTGCCCTGCTCGTCCAGCGTATAGGTGACGGTCACGTCCAGCTTGCCGGGATAGCCCGAATCGCCATCGGGGCTGACATGCGACAGCACCAGGCGGGCGGTGGGGCCGCTCTTGAGCGAGACGACCTTCCAGGCCTGCTTGTCAAAGCCCTTGCCGCCGCCATGCAGCGAATTGACCTTGTCGTTGAGCGGCAGCGAATAGGCTTTGCCGTCCAGGCTGAACTTGCCGCCGGCGATGCGGTTCGCATAGCGGCCGACGGTGACGCCGAAATAGTTGGGAAAGTCGACATAGCCGGCCAGGTCGTCATAGCCCAGCAGCACGTCGGCGATCTTGCCATCCTTGTCCGGTCCCGACAGCGACTGCAGCGTCGCGCCATAGGTCAGGATCTTGGCGGTGACGCCCTGCTTGTTGGTGAGGCTGATCGTCTCGATCGCGGTGCCGTCGGCCAGCGTACCGGCCGGAGCGCGGCTCGCTTCGGCCGCCATCGCAGCCGTGCTTGTCAGCGAAAGAGCCAATGCGTATGACAACGCTGTTTTCAAATTGAAGACCTTTCGCAATGCACTTCTCCCATGGCCGTGGCCCATTGACGGGCGGTTTTGGGGGATATACTCCGACAAAATCAGCGGACGCAACCCTTTGTCGGCCGCTTGCCCTGACTGCAGTGGAGATGGATGAATGGCAGGACCCGTATCACCAGGCGCGGCGCCGACGGTGACGCACAACCCCGATACCCGATATGGACCGGCCCTGGCACTGCTGGCCAGCCTTTTCTTCATGTGGGGCTTCATCACCGTCATCAACAATACGCTGCTGCCGCATCTGCGCAGCGTCTTTGAACTCAGCTACACCCAGACCACGCTGATCGAGTCGGTCTGGTTCATCGCCTATTTCGTCGCCTCCATTCCCTCCGCCAAGCTGATCGAGCGGGTCGGCTATCAGAAGTCGCTGGTCATCGGCCTGTCGGTCATGGCCGTGGGTTCGCTGGGCATGACCGTTGCCGCGTCGATCCCCTCCTATGGCGTGACGCTGGTGATGCTGTTCATCATCGCCAGCGGCATCACCCTGCTTCAGGTCGCCGCCAACCCCTATGTCGCCGTCGTCGGCAAGCCCGAAACCGCCTCCTCGCGCCTCAATCTGGTGCAGGCGATGAATTCGGCGGGCACGATGCTGGCGCCGATGTTCGGCGCCTATCTGATCCTCGGCCGGTCGAAGGGCGGCACGGCGCAGGGCGAAGTGACGCTGACGCAGGCGGAGCGGCTGGCCGACGCGCAGTCGGTAATCCTGCCCTATGTTCTGGTCGCGATCGTGCTGGTCGTGCTGGCCGTCGTCATCGCCCGCTTCCCGCTGCCGGCGATGGGCAACGCCACCCGCCGTCATAATAAGGAAGAGCGGCGCAAACATTCGCTCTGGTCGCACCGCAATCTGGTGTTCGGCATCCCGGCCATCTTCATCTACCTGATCGCCGAAATCGGCGTCGCCAACCTCTTCGTCAATTTCGTCAGCCAGCCCGACATCGCCAACCTGACCCATGAGCAGGCCGGTCGCTACCTGACCTTCCTGTGGGGCGGCATGATGGTCGGCCGCTTCGCCGGCTCCGCGATCATGCAGAAGTTCGATGCCGGCCATGTGCTGGCGGCCTTCTCGGTCGGCGCGTTCATCGTGATGATGGTGACGGTGTTCACCACCGGCCCTGTCGCCATGTGGTCGCTGATCCTCGTCGGCCTGTTCCATTCGATCATGTTCCCGACCATCTTCACCCTGGGCATCAAGGGTCTCGGCCCGCTGACCGAAGAAGGATCAGGCCTGCTGATCATGGCGATCGCCGGCGGTGCGCTGGTGGTGGTGCAGGGCTATCTAGCCGATCATTACGGCCTCCAGACCAGCTTCCTGCTGACCGCCGTGTGCGAACTCTACATCCTCTTCTACGCGCTGTGGGGATCGAAAGTGACCCACGCCCTGCCCGACCAGCAGATCAGCTGAGCCGAGCGCACAAACAAACGAAAAAGGCCGGGGCGGATCATCCACCCCGGCCTTTTTCGTGTGCCCCTTTAAGTGCATCCCTACCGGACGATGCCGTCAGCCGCCCATGGCGCTCGCGGTATCCTGAAGCGCCAGATCGACCAGCACGCCCATGGCGTCGGCCGCAGCCGCCGGATCGCTGGCGGCGATCGCTTCGTAGACGCGGACATGGTCGGGAATGGGATTGCGCGGCAAAGCCCGCGCCCGCTGCTTGAACTGCGTCGTCCAGTTGACCGCCGCGCCGATGCTGGCGTTCAGCACCAACAGCGCATCGTTGCGGGTCGCGTTCAGGATCGCATTGTGGAAATCCCGGTCCGCCGCCCGCCCGGCATCGGTCGCCAGCGTGTGGCGACGCATGGCAGTCAGCGCTTCCTTCATCAGCCGCAAATCTTCCTTGTCGCGCCGCTCCGCCGCCAGCCGCGCGGCGGCCGGCTCGACGATGGCGCGCAACTCGAAGAGGTTGCGGACGAATTCAATGTCCGGCTCCCCGGCGAAGGCCCAGGCGAGCACATCGGGATCGAGCAGGTTCCAGCGATTGCGCGGCAGCACCCTGGTCCCTGCCTTGGGCCGGCTTTCCACCAACCCCTTGGCGGTCAGCACCTGAATCGCTTCGCGATAGGCGCTGCGGGATACTTCCAGTTCCTCCGCGAAAGCGACCTCGCCCGACAGCGTATCGCCCGGCGCATATTCGCCCGACAGGATCGCCATGCCCAGCTTGTGCGCGACCGCGCCATGTAATCGGCGGCCCGGCCCCCGCGTCGCTTTAGCCACTCCCCCGCCCAATATGGCGCCGCCAAACTTCGCAGGCGGTTCGTCCTTTGCCATTCATTCTCCTTCCGGCCCTCCCCTGTTGGGCCATCCTCACCCTAGAAGACAATCATTGCCAATACCATCTTCCTGTAATATGTCGGAGTAATAGAGAGATTCAAAGGGAAAAGTCCGGCCGCGCCGGCGGGACCGACCCGAAAATGCGTGCGCCCGCCGACCGGGCGCGGCGCGGAAGACAGAAGGATGGCATGCCGCCCGATCGGCAGCCGGGAGGAGAATTTCATGACATTGCGCCTGTTGCAGCACCGGGACCGGAATGGTGCGCGCTCCGTAATCGCAGCACAGGATGATGCTGGCCATCTCCTCCCCGGCGTCGCCAGCGTTCGCGCGCTGGCGCTCGACGCCATCGCCCGGGGTATCAGCCTTGCGGAAGCCGTTGCCACCGCCGGCAGGGGCGAAAGCATCGACCTCGCCGCCGCCTTCGAGGCTGGCGAACTGCTCGCCCCCATCGATCATGAGGATGATGCCCATGTGCTGCTGACCGGCACCGGCCTTACCCATCTCGGCTCGGCCGAAGGGCGCGACAAGATGCATCGCGAAGCCGCCGCCGCTGCGACCCAGACCGATTCGATGCGCATGTTCCTGGAGGGGCTGGAAGGCGGCAAGCCCGCCCCCGGCGCGGTCGGCCAGCAGCCCGAATGGTTCTACAAAGGGGATGGATCGCAACTGGTCGGTCCCACCGATCCGCTGGTCATGCCCGACTTCGCCAAGGATGGCGGCGAGGAGCCGGAGATTGCCGGCATTTACCTGATCGGCCCGGACGGCACTCCCTATCGGCTCGGCCTCGCCCTTGCCAATGAGTTTAGCGACCATGTGACCGAGCGGCACAATTATCTCTGGCTCGCGCACAGCAAGCTGCGCCAGGCGGCGCTCGGCCCCGAATTGCTGGTCGGTCCGCCGCCCGCCCATATCGAAGGCAGCAGCCGCATCCTGCGCAACGGCGCCACCCTGTGGGAAAAGCCCTTCCTGTCGGGCGAAGCCAATATGTCGCACAGCCTCGCCAATCTGGAACAGCATCATTTCAAATATGATCTGTTCCGCCGCCCCGGCGACATTCACGTCCATTTCTTCGGCACCGCCACCCTGTCCTTCACCGATGCGGTGCAGACGCAGGAAGGCGATATTTTCGAGATCGCGGCCGCGCCTTTCACGCTGCCGGTCCGCAATGCGCTGGCGCGGGCCAAGCCGGTCGATGTGGCGGTGCGGGCGCTCTGACCCCATGGACCCGATCCGCATCGCGATCATCGGCATCGGCAAGATTGCCCGTGACCAGCATGTGCCGGCGATCCGGGGCAATGGCGCGTTCAGCCTTGCCGCGACGGTGAGCCCGCATGATGCAGGCCTTTCGGACGTGCCGCATCATGCCAGCCTCGACGATCTGCTGGCGCGCGGGCCTGCCGTCGACGCGGTGGCGCTCTGCACGCCGCCGCAGGTCCGCTATGATCTGGCCACGCAGGCGCTGGCGCGCGGCATCCATGTCTTTCTGGAAAAGCCGCCCGGCGCCACGCTGGCCGAAGTTGCGGCGCTTGGCGCGCAGGCCGACAAGGTGGGCGCGAGCCTTTTCGCCGCTTGGCACTCCCGTTTCGCCGCCGGCGTCGCCCCGGCCCGCGCCTGGCTGGCCGAACGGCGGATCGAGAAGGTGTCGATCATCTGGCGCGAGGATGTGCGCGTCTGGCATCCGGGGCAGGCCTGGATCTGGCAGCCCGGTGGCCTCGGCGTATTCGACCCGGGCATCAATGCCCTGTCGATCGCGACCCACATCCTGCCGCGCCCCTTCTTCCTCAAGGAGGCGACGCTGCTGCTGCCCGAGAACCGCGCCGCGCCCATCGCCGCCGATCTTCAGTTCCGCGACACCGCCGGCGCGCTCATCCATATGGACCTCGACTGGCGGCAGACCGGGCCGCAAAGCTGGGACATCATCGTCGACACCGACGCCGGCACGCTCAAGCTCGCCCAGGGCGGCGCAGTCCTGACCCTGCCGAGCGGCACGGAACATGGCGAGGATGTCGAATATGCCGGACTCTACAGCCGTTTCGCCACGCTGATCCGTGGCGGCCGCAGCGATGTCGACACTGACCCGCTGCGTCTCGTCGCCGACGCTTTCCTGCGCGGCCGGCGCGAAACCACACACGCCTTTTACGACTGAAGCTGAAGGAAGAGGATAAGTTGATGATCCAAGCCATGCGCCGCACTGCTGCCGCGCTGCTGCTTTGTGCCACCGCGATGACGAGCGGTGCGCTGGCGCAGACCGACGGCAAGCCGACCAGTGCGACCATCCGCGTCGACAAGCCCGGCCCCGTTTATGACAAGCGCATCTTCACCCAGTTTGCCGAGCATCTGGGCAATGGCATTTATGGCGGCCTGTGGGTCGGCAATGACAAGTCCATCCCCAACACCAACGGCTTCCGCAACGATGTGGTCGCGGCGCTCCGCAACCTGGCGGTGCCGGTCATCCGCTGGCCGGGCGGCTGCTTCGCCGATGAATATCACTGGCGTGAAGGGATCGGCTCCAAGGCCAAGCGTCCGGTCAAGGTCAACACCCATTGGGGCGGCGTGACCGAGCCGAACACCGTCGGCACCCACGAATTTTTCGAACTGCTGCGTCAGGTCGGCGCCGAAGCCTATGTCGCCGGCAATGTCGGCAATGGCTCGCCGCAGGAAATGGCGGAATGGGTCGAATATATGACCGCGCCGGCCGGCAGCCTTGCCGAAGAGCGGGCGAAGAACGGTCATAAGGAACCCTGGGCCGTTCCCTATTTCGGCGTGGGTAACGAATTGTGGGGCTGCGGCGGCAATATGCGGCCCGAATATGCCGCCGACGTAACGCGCCGTTACGCCACCTTCATCAAGGCGCCCGCCGGCACCAAGATCATGAAGATCGCCGCCGGCGCCAATGTCGACGATTATAACTGGACCGAAACGATGATGCGCGTCGCGGGCAACCAGCTCGACGGCCTGTCGCTCCATTATTATGTCCATCCGGCCGGCGGCTGGCCGCCGCGTGCTCCGGCGGTCGATTTCGACGAGACCGGCTGGGCCGACGCGCTCGCCGGCGCTCGGCGCATGGACGAACTCATCACCAAGCACAGCGCGATCATGGACAAATATGATCCTGAAAAGCGGCTGTTCCTGGCGGTCGACGAATGGGGTTCCTGGTATGCGCAGGATCCGGGCACGCATCCGGGTTTCCTGCGTCAGCAGAATACGCTGCGCGACGCGCTAATCGCGTCCATCCATCTCGACATTTTCGCCAAACATGCCGACCGCGTGCGCATGTCGGCGATCGCGCAGATGGTCAACGTGCTGCAGGCGATGATCCTGACCGACGGCAAGAAGATGGTGCTCACGCCCACCTATCATGTCTTTGAAATGTACAAGCCCTGGCAGGACGCCACGGTGCTGCCGATCGAGATCGACACGCCCTGGTATCACAAGGACAAGTTTAGCATGCCCGCGGTCAGCGGTTCGGCGGTGAAGGGCAAGGATGGCAAGGTTCATGTCGGCCTGTCCAACCTCGACCCGAACGAGACCAACAGCGTCACGGTGAAGCTGGAAGGGCTGAACGCCGCGACCGTCACCGGGCGGGTGCTGACCGCGCCGGAAATGAATGCGCACAACAACTTCGACGCGCCCGAGACGGTCAAGCCCGTCGCCTTCACCGGCGCGCAGATCAGCGGCGGCACACTGACGGTGGCACTGCCGCCCAAGTCGGTGGTCGTGCTCGACCTGCAATAGTCCATGACGATGGCGGGCGGCCGCGTGCTGCCCGCCATCTTTCCATCACAAATCGGGAGAGGCAGGCATGACGCTGTCGCACATCTGGAAATTGGCCGGCGCCGCTTGCATCGCCCTCGCAAGCGCAGCCGTGGCCCAGCCCGCCGCGCAACCGGCGGCGCAGCCGACTGGGAGCCTCAACAGCCGCCTGACCGGCGACCTGGTTCCCACCCATGATCCGGTGATCATCCGCGAAGGCGATGTCTATCATGTCTTCAGCACCGGCCATGGCGAACGGCTGATCGAGACCCGCACGTCGAAGGATCTGGTGAACTGGACCGCGGGCGATCCGCTGTTCAAGGCGCTGCCCGACTGGGCCAAGCAGGCGATCCCCGGCTCAAACGGCATGTGGGCGCCGGATATCAGCTTCGTGAACGGTCGTTACCGCCTTTATTATTCGGTCTCCACCTTCGGCTCCAACCGTTCGGCCATCGGCCTCTTCACCAGCCCGACGCTCGACCCCAAGGCGCCCAATTATGGCTGGCGGGATGAGGGGCTGGTGGTGATGTCGACGCGGGAGGATGATTTCAACGCCATCGATCCCAATTTCATCATCGACCGGGAAGGACGACACTGGCTCTCGCTGGGCAGCTTCTGGACGGGCATCAAGCTGTTCGAACTGGACCCGAAAACCGGCAAGCCCAAGGATCCGAAGGCCAAACCGCTGTCCATCGCCCGCCGCCCCGCGCCCGCCGGCGGTCCCGCGCCGGTCGAAGCGCCCTTCATCGTCGAACATGGCGGCTATTATTGGATGATGGTATCTTACGATTATTGCTGCAAGGGCGTGAACAGCACCTATTATACGGTGATGGGCCGGTCGAAGGCAATCACCGGGCCGTATCTGGGCAAGGACGGCAGCAAGCTGATGGAAGGTGGCGGCACCATCTTCCTGCGCGCCGACCTTCAGGAGCAGCAGCGTTTTCGCGGGCCTGGCCATGCCGGCTGGCTGCACGACAGCAAAGGCAATGGGGAGAACGGCAAGGATTATGTCGTCTACCATGCCTATGACCGGCAGGCGAACGGCGCGCCGACGCTGCGTATCGCGCCGGTGCGCTGGGGCGCCGATGGCTGGCCCGTCGCCGACTATTGACCGGCAGCCTCGCCCGCGCCAACGCCATCCATCTTTTGTCTGACTAGCCGCTCCAGCCGAGCGGCATCGGGAGAAACCTAATGAGCCTCATCCTCACCCGTCGCGGCTTTGTCGCCAGCACGGCCATCCTGTCGGCCGCGCCGCTGGTCGGCCGCGCCGCGCCCGCTCCGGCCGTGCCGCCCGCCGCGCCCGTCAACCCTCTGGTGAAGCAGCGCGCCGATGCGCAGGTCTTCCGCCATGATGACGGCTATTATTATATGACGGGATCGGTCCCCGAATATGACCGGCTGGTGCTGCGCCGCTCAAAGACGCTGGCGGGCCTCGCCACGGCGGAGGAAGCGGTGCTGTGGCGCCATCAGGCGAGCGGCCCGATGTCGGGCTTTCTCTGGGCGCCCGAGCTGCACCGGTTCGACGGCCGCTGGATCATGTATTTCGCCGCCGGCCCCAGCGGCGGTGGCGAAGATGTGTTCCGCATCCGCACCTATGCGATCGTCTGCGACGGCGACGATCCCATGACCGGCAAGTGGACGGTGCTGGGGCAATTCGAAGCGCCATGGGACAGCTTCAACCTCGATTCGACCATCTATGTGCATCGCGGCACATCCTATTTCATCTGGGCGCAGAGCGAGCCGGGGATCAAGACCAACTCGAACCTCTATATCGCGCCGCTCAAGACGCCCCTCACCCTCGCCGCCAAGGCGACCCGGCTCACGGTGCCGACGCTGGACTGGGAAGTGCGCGGCTACAAGGTTGCCGAAGCACCGGCCGTGCTGAACCGCAACGGCCGCCTGTTCCTGACCTATTCGGCCAGCGCCACCGACGCCCGCTACTGCCTGGGCATGCTGACGGCGGACGAGAATGCGGACATCATGGACCCGGCCTCCTGGACCAAGTCAACGCAGCCGGTATTCAAGAGCAGCGAGGAAACCGGCGTCTACGGACCCGGCCATAACAGCTTCACCGTTGACGAGCAGGGACGCGACATCCTCGTCTATCACGGCCGCGACTATAAGGAGATTCAGGGCGACCCCCTGTTCAATCCGGACCGGCATACCCGCGTGCAGCGCATCTACTATACCGCCGACGGCACGCCCGATTTCGGCGTGCCCGTCGGCAACGGCCCGCTGCCCGAGCGCTTCGCCTCGGCCGCCGATCCCAAGGCGCTGCTGGCGCATGACGGCACGACGCTGATGACCGGTAACCCCTCGCTGGCGGCGACGCAGTTCCGCCAGCTGCCCGGTCGCGGTGGCCCGGAAAGCATGATGCTCTCCCCCATATTGCTGCGCGACCATTATCTCGTCGCCGGCAAGGACGGCAGCGTCAGCCTCGCCAAGGATGACGGCAGCGCCGATTTCGCGCTGCGCAGCCAGTTCGTCCGCATCGAAGATCCGAGTCGGGGCACGCTGCGCTTCGCCACCATCGCCGTGCCGGGCAAGGCGCTGGCGGCAGTGGGCGGCACGGTGAAGCTGGCGTCGAGCCGCGACCGCCGCGCGCAATGGATCAGCGGCTAGTCAGAACATGTCCGACAAATAAGGACGGCACGAGCCGGGCGGACGCTTCCGCCCGGCTTTTTCGTAGCGACAACATCGCCAAGCCGTTCATACATCTTATACGAAATCTGAGCCTTGCGGCAAATTTGTCACAAGCAGCCTCCTCCACATCCCAATATGTGATTTTCCGCTTGCACTCTATTAGTCGGAGAAATAATTAGTCCGAGTAATCGCAGGCATGGCAGACCGCCAGCCCTTCAGGGGAGGATATCATCATGGCTTTCAAGCCTATCGCATTTTGTTCCGCATCGCTGTTCGCGCTCGCCCTCGCCGGCGCTGCGCAGGCCCAGACCGATGCCGCCCCGCAGACCGCCGCGCCGCAGGATGGCGAAGTCACCGACATCGTCGTGACCGGCGTCCGCGCCTCCATCATCGGCGCCCTCAACGTCCGCAAGGAATCGACCCAGATCGTCGATTCGATCGTGTCGGAAGATGTCGGCAAACTGCCCGACAATAATGTGGTCGAAGCGCTCCAGCGCGTTACCGGCATCCAGGTTACCGACCGCGCTGGCGGCCAAAGCGCCGTGATCTCCATCCGTGGCCTGACCGATCCGCTGACCACCCTCAACGGCCGCAACATCTTTACAGCGGCAGGTACAAACTTTCAGTTGCAAGATATTTCCGCCAACCTCGTCAAGCAGGTTGATGTCTACAAGACACGCTCGGCTGACCAGCTCGAAACCGGCCTTGCTGGCCAGATCGATGTCCAGACCCGCCGCCCGCTCGACTTTGACGGTTTCACAATTTCGGGCCTCGCCCGCGGCGTCTATTCGGAACTGGCCGACAAGGTTAACCCCAACGTCGCCCTGCTCGTCAGCGATCGCTGGGAAACTGGCATCGGCGACATCGGCCTGCTGGTGAACGCCAGCTTTACCCGCACCAATTATCGTAACCAGAATCTGCAGGCCGGCGCCATGGTGCCCTTCGCCACCGAGGCTCCTCCGTTAGGTTCTAACCTGACCCCGCTGCAGCGTATTTTCCCCGGCGCTACCAATGAGAATTGGACGCCGGGGCTCGACGCCGGCCTGCCGACGGCGCCGGGCTCGACGCTGAACATCAATGGGGTCGACACGCCCTATTATCTGTCGCGCGACGCCATTATAGCGTCCGACCTGTACGGCAAGCGCGAGCTTCCCTCGATCAATGCCGCCCTCCAGTGGGCACCCAATGACAGTTCGGTCTACACCGCCGAAGTCTTCTACGCCGGCTTCCGCGGCGAAACTTTTAACAGCCTGCATTTCAGCTTCGCCGACTGGTGGGAAGACCTTCCCGCCGACGTCGCCAACAGCTTTGAACTGTATGAAGGCACCAACATCATCAAGTCGCGCCAGTTGGGCTCGGTGGCAGGCTTCAACAGCGGCGACATGGCGACCAATCGCACTGACAGCTATGTCTATGCGTTGAACGCCAAGTGGGACGTGGGTGAACGCGGCAAGATTTCGGCCGACGTCGCCTATCAGGACAGCAAGAACGAAACCTCCTTCTTCGCCATCCGCACCGATCGCGGCCCGCTCGACCTCGATGTCGATTTCAACGCCGGTGGCGGCCTGCCCGCCTATAGCTTCGGCAATCAGGAAGTCCTGACCGACGCCAGCCAGTGGACGGTCGGCAATCTGTTCGACAGCGGCACCAAGAATAGCGGCAGCGCGCTGACCCTGATGCTGGACGGCGAATATAAATGGGACGAAGGCTTCCTGCGCCGCATCAAGGCAGGCTGGCGTTATGACGACCGCAAGGCCAATTCCTATGTCCGCGATCAGGGCGCAGGCGGTCTCCCCGGCGTGACGCTGGCGGCCTTTGGTCAGGGCACCCCCTTCACCAACAACGGCTTCTTCGACGGCCGCGCCGACATTCCGACCAGCTGGGTGCTGGCCGACCCACGCAGCATGGACAAGGACGCCGTTCGCCAGCTATATCGCGCGGTCGCACCGGGCCTGCTGCTCTCGGATGAGATGACCTTCGGCCGCGTGTTCGGCATCAACGAACAGAATCTCGCGGCCTATGTCGTTGCCGATGGCGAGCTCGAGATCTTCGGGCGTCCGCTTCAGCTTCAGGGCGGCGTGCGCTTTGTCGCGATCGATACCGAATATGAATATTTCGACCGTGGCGCCAATTTCGCCCGGACCGCCGTGTCGACCGGCTCGGAAAAGTTCCTGCCGTCCTTCACCGCGCGCTTCAATCTGACCGACGATCTGCGCATTCGCTTCAACTATGGCGAGACGCTGCGCCGTCCCGCCTTTGGCGACCTGAACCCCAATCTGGCGCTGACGGGCGACCTGTCGCGGATCGGCTTCGGCACGGGTACGTCGGGCAACGCCAATCTGCGGGCGACCCACTCGAAGAATATGGATCTGGCGATCGAATGGTATTTCGAGCGTAACAGCGCCATCTATGCGACAGCTTTCCAGCGCAAGATCAACGGCCTTGTAGTGCCGCTGACGGTGCGGGAGTTCATTCCGAACAACTATCTGCCGCGTAACGAAACCTATACCGAATTCTTCAACATCACGCGGCCGGCGAATGCGTCCAACGGTACACTCAAGGGTCTGGAACTGGGGCTGACCTACTTCCCCTCCTACCTGCCGACCTTCCTCGACGGCCTGGGCTTCACCGGCAGCGCGACGATCCTCGACTCCGAACAGACCATCCCGGTCGTCAGCAACGAGGGCGAAATCACCGGCACGGCCAAATCGGCCTTCTTCGGCGTGTCCAAGCTATCCTACAATGCCACGCTGGCCTATGACAAAGGTCCGATCGGCGCCCGCCTGTCCTACATCTGGCGCAAAGGCTTCCTGCGTGAAAATGAGGGCCGCTCCTTCGCAAATCCGATCGGTCTCTGGCGCGCGCCGGAAAAGAGCCTCGATTTCCAGCTCACGCTGAACCTGAACGAGGATATCGGCATCACCTTCGACGCGGTTAACCTCACCAAGGCGAAGCAGCAGAATTACTACAAGTTTGGCGATGTCGGCAATCCGACCCAGTTCAACTCCAGCACGCTGCTGATCGACCGCACCTTTGCCTTGGGCGTTCGCTTCAAGTTCGACTAAATACCCCCGGCGCGGTGTCTCCTCACCGCGCCTTTTTCTGGCGGTCGTCCTGGGATCCCTCTCCATCCCCAGGCCGGCCGCCATTATTTTTTACCGACAGGGAGGATGACGATGCGCCGAGCGATGACGATGCTGCTGGCCAGTGCGGCTCTGATGACGATGGGCGCCGCGCCCCCGCCCTCCGCTTCCTCGGCTTCCGCCTCCTCCGCACCATCGATCGACCGCCACGCGGTGGCGGTGCAGCGGTTCGGCAATGATGCGCCCTGGTATGAAGAGCGCATTCCTTTCTTCGAATCCGCCGATCCCAAGCTCGACGCCGTCTATTATTACCGGTGGCAGATTTTCCGCGGACACCAGCGGGATCTGGGCACAGAAGGCTATATCACCACCGAATTTTTCGACGATGTCGACTGGCAGCGCCATCCCTATGCCAGCCTGAACGACGCCAGCGGCTTCCACATCGGCGAAGGGCGCTGGCTGAACGACCGACGCTTCACCGACGACTATATCAACTTCATGTATGAGAGCGGCGGCAACGACCGCCACTTCACCGATCATATGGCCGATTCGGTCTGGGGCCGCTATCTGGTCGACGGTGACCGGGACGGCGCGCTGCGCCACATGGCGGTGATGCGCCACATCTATCGCCTGTGGGACGATCATTTCGATTTCGACAAGGGGCTTTACTTCGTCGAGCCGCTGCTGGACGCGACCGAATATACCGTCTCGTCCATCGATGCTTCGGGCGGCAAAGACGGTTTTCGTGGCGGCGATGCGTTCCGCCCGTCCGTCAACAGCTATATGTTCGCCAATGCCCGCGCCTTGTCCAACATGGCGGCACTGGCCGGCGACGCGCAGATGGCGCGGGACTATGCCGCGCGCGCCGACGCGCTGCGGGCGCGCGTGCTCGACGGCCTGTGGAGCGACAAGCTCGGTCACTTCATCGACCGGCATCAGTCGCGCAAGAATGACTTCGTCAGCTATTGGGAGCCGATCCGCAATCGCGAACTGGTCGGCTACCTCCCCTGGATGTTCGACCTTGTGCCGGACGACGCCAAATATACGGCGGCCTGGGCGCATCTGCTCGATCCCACGTCGCTCGCGGGCAAGGCCGGCATGCGCACGGTCGAGGCCAGCTATGAATATTATATGCGGCAATATCGCTATCTGGGGGCGGACCCGGAATGCCAGTGGAATGGCCCCATCTGGCCCTATCAGACGACGCAGGTGCTGCATGGCATGGCCAATCTGCTCGACCATGGCGAACAAAAGGGACCGGTCTCGCGCAGCGATTATATGCGGCTGCTGCGTCAATATGCGGCGCTTCACTATCAGGGCGACCGGCTCGACCTGGAAGAGGATTATCATCCCGAGACCGGCAAACCGATCGTCGGGCTGGACCGCAGCCATCATTATTTCCATTCCGGCTTCAACGATCTGATCCTCACCGGCCTGGTCGGCATCCGCCCGCGCGCGGACGACATGCTGGAGGTCAATCCGCTGCTGCCGCCAGCGGGCGATCCGCAGGCGCTCGCCTGGTTCCGGGTGCAGGATGTTCCCTATCATGGCCATCGCATCGCCGTGACCTGGGATCAGGACGGCAGCCATTATAGACGCGGCAAGGGGCTGTCGATCGAGGTGGACGGGCGCGAGGTCGCACGACGCGCAACGCTGGGCCGGCTTGAGCTGCCGCTGGAGCGGCGGCCGGTGCCGGCGGTGGCGCGGCCGATCAATCTGGCGGTGCAGCTGGTGCGCGGCCAATATCCACTCGGCTCCGCCTCCAGCGCGACAGAGGCGGAAAATGTCCATGACGCTATCGATGGACGCACATGGTTCTTCCCCGAACTGCCCAATGGCTGGTCTTCGGCTCCGTCCCCAGCGGCGCAATGGTATGCGATCGACCTTGGTAAGCCCACCCGGCTGAGCCGCGCCGAACTGGCCTTCTTCGCCGATGGCAAGGGCTTCGCCGCCCCCAGCCGTTACCGCTTGCAGGCGAAGGTCGACGGGCGCTGGCAGGATATTGCGACGCCCAAGGGCGCGCCGGTCGCCAATGGCGTGACCGATGTCCGCTGGCCCGCGCGCAGCGTGCGGGAGGTTCGCGTCGCCTTCACCCAGCAGCCGGGCAAGGCGGTGCGGCTGGGCGAGTTCAAGCTGTTCGCCGACTGACCGGCTGCCCCTCGCTCCCGTCGATCAGCGCGCGAAAGGCGCGACCGGTCGGTGACAGCCGCTCCGGGTGGATGAGCCAGAGCGAACTAACGATCGGCACGTCGAAGGGGCGATGCACGACCCTGTCGACCTGAAGACGCGCGAGCGACCGAGCCAGCACCGTGCCGCCGAAGCCGGCCGCGACCAGCCCCAGCAACGCGGCAAGGCTGTCCGCCTCATGCGCGACACGCGGGGCAAAGCCGGCCGCCTCGCACAGGGTCAGGAAATGATCGGTGAAGCCGACGCCATTCGCCGGCGCGTAGAAGATCATCGGCTCCTCGGCGAGATCGGCAATGCGGGGCGGTTCGGGGCGCAGCGCCAGCGGATGATCCTCCCGCAGCGCCAGCACCATATCCTCGGTCACCAAACAATGTGCCACCATCCCGGCCGGCAGCGGCGGCGGCAGGAAGTCGCGGACGATGCCCATATCGATCTGCCCGGATCGCACCGCCTCAATTTGCGCATCGCGGCCCATTTCGTGCAGGCTCAGGTCAACCTGTGGATGCTGCTGCCGAAACTGGTAGAGCGCGCCCGCCACCGGGGCCGCGAACGGGCCGGACACGGTGAAGCCAAGCGCCAGCTTGCCCAATTCGCCACGCTCCGCGCGCCGGGCGATTTCGATGGCCCGCTCCGCCTGCGTCAGCGTGGCGCGGGCTTCGGGTTCGAACAAATGCCCCGCTTCGGTCAGCCGCACGCGGCGACTGGTCCGCTCGAAGAGGCGGACGCCCAGTTCCTCCTCAAGCGCCCGTATCTGCTGGCTCAGCGGCGGCTGCGAAATGCCCAGCCGCAGCGCCGCACGACCGAAATGCATCTCCTCGGCGACGCAGAGAAAATAGCGTAAATGTCTCAGCTCCATAGCATCAATATATGATGCATATCGATTAAGCGCTAATTTATATTAGACGCGCTGCGAAGAAGGTTGCATAGCGCTACTGGATGTGGCGACGGCTTGCCGTTGCGCCGAAGGTCGAGAGCGTTGAGCCCCCTATGCCCGACCCGCCGGCCCCGAGCCGTCGTCACATTCTTCCGACATGTTGACGATTGACCGTCCGAACCGACGGCTGCTGCCGTCCGGTCCGAACGATCCGCCTGCGACCGTCAGGCTTCGACGACGCCGCGCCGTATCTGGTCCAGTTCGATGCTTTCGAACAGCGCCTGAAAATTGCCGTTGCCAAAGCCTTCATTGCCCTTCCGCTGGATGATCTCGAAGAAGATCGGGCCGAACATATTTTCCGTGAAGATTTGCAGCAAAATACCTTCGCTCTCGACATCGCCGTCGATCAGGATGCGGTTCTTCTTCAGCCGCTCCAGATCCTCGCCATGGCCGGGCACCCGCTGGTCGACCAGCTCATAATAGGTTTCGATCGTATCCTGGAGCCGCACGCCGCGCGCCCGCAGCGCTTCGACCGTGGCGTAGATATCGTCCGTGGTGAGGGCGAGATGCTGAATACCCTCGCCATGATAGTCGCGGATAAATTCCTCGATCTGGCTTTTGTCGTCCTGGCTCTCGTTGAGCGGGATGCGGATCGCGCGGTCGGGTGCGATCATCGCCTGGCTCACCAGCCCGGTGGCCTTGCCCTTGATGTCGAAGAATTTCTGCTCCTCGAAGTTGAAGAGCGTGCGGTAGAACTGGCTCCACACCTGCATCTGCCCGCGCCGAACATTGTGCGTCAGATGGTCGAGCAGGTCGAGGCCGACATTGTTGCGGGCTTCCTCCTCGCGCCAGCCGGGGATTTCGGTCCAGTCGGCATAGGGATCGACGCCATCCTGCATGAAATAGAGATAGGCGCCGCCAATCCCCTCGATCACCGTATCATCTTCCTCGGTCGCCTTGGCGCCGTTCTCGAGCGCCCATTTCAGCGCCGCCTTCGGATCGGCCACGCGGAACGCCATGGCGCTGGCCGAGGGGCCGTGAATGTCCCGAAACGCCGCGACCCGGCCCGAATCATCGCTGTTCAGCATCATGTTGATGCGACCCTGTTTGAACCGGGTGATATTCTTGGTCGGGTGCCGATGCGAAGGGGTGAAGCCCAGCGCCTTGAACTGATCCGCCATCCGTTCCGGCTCGGGGGATGTAAATTCGACAAATTCAAAGCCGTTGAGGCCGAGGGGATTGGCGGCGTCGGTCATGTAATGTCCTCTCTTTCCTTCTGTCGGGCATAATCCTGGGTGCCGCGCGTCAGCAGGCGGTCGTCAGGAAGAATATGGTCGGTGTCGAGGTCCGGCTGCGCATCCAGCGCGGCGTAGAGCGGCGCGAAGTCGGTCTCGACCGTCTGGCGCAGCAAATCCTCAAAACTGTCGATGACGAAATAGCTCTGCTGGAAATCGTTGATCCGATAGCGGGTGCGCATCAGACGCATGAGATCGAAGCGGATTCGGTTGGGCGACGGATCTTCCAGCGCGAAAATCGACTCAGCGTGCGAGGACACGATGCCGGCGCCATAGAGCCGCAGCCCCTCCGGCCGTTCGATCAGCCCGAATTCGACCGTATACCAATAGAGCCGCGCCAGCTTTTCGATCGAGCCAAGGCTGTCGGCACGCAGGCCGCCGCGGCCATAGGCCTGCATATAATCGGCGAAAACCGGGTTCGCGAGCAAGGGGACATGGCCGAAAATATCGTGGAACACATCGGGTTCCTGTAGATAATCTTCCTGTTCGGGCGTGCGGATGAAGCGGCCTGCGGGAAAGCGGCGGTTGGCGAGATGCTCGAAAAAGACGCGGTCGGGCACCAGCCCCGGCACCGCCACCACCTGCCAGCCGGTCGCCTTCATCAGCCGTTCGGACAGATGGTCGAAGCGCGGTATGCCGCCCTCCATCCGCAGCATGTCGATGCCATCGAGAAATTCCGGCACGGCACGACCGCGCAGCAGCCGCGTCTGCCGCTCGAACAGCCGATCCCACATCGCATGTTCGCACGCGTCATACCGCTCCCACGCCTGTGGAACCGTCCAATCCTCCGCCGCATGCGCGGGGCGTTCTATGCCTCCGTCTGCCATTGGCCCATCTTCCCAAGGATCGGGTGATAATGCTGTTCAAAATAGGACGATCTGCCATAGAATATGGCGAAATAGATCGACAAGATGATGTTGCATGAACAAACTCGTCACACTTGACCCGCTCGACCGCCGCATCGTGGCGGAGTTGCAGCGCGACGCCAGCCTGAGCAACGCCGACCTGGCCGAGCGCGTGGGCAGCACAGCGCCCTCCTGCTGGCGGCGCATCCGCAATCTGGAGGAACAGGGCGTGCTGCGCGGCACCGTCCGCCTCGCCGACGCGGAAAGGCTGGGGCAGAATGTCACCGTCCTCTGCCATGTGCGGATGCGCGATTTCGATCTCGACAGCATTGCCGCCTTCGAACGGTTTGTGCGCGACCATGATCAGGTGATGGAATGCTATTCCATGTCGGGCGAGTGGGATTATCTGATGCGTGTCGTCGCCTCCGATGTCGCCGATTATGAGCATTTCCTGATGCGCACGCTGCTCAAACATCCGTCGGTCGCGGGCGCCTCCTCGCAATTCGCGCTGTCCGTCACCAAATATCAGACGGCCCTGCCGGTGCGATGATCGTGCTGGCGCGGACGGTGGAAACAGGCCCGATCCGGCCCATCAGCCGGGCTACGTGCCATTTTCCCCTTGCTCCGGCGGCGCTGACATGCACAAAGCCTGCCAAGTGCCGCGCTACGCGTCGGATTTCGCCCGCCGCCAGGATCATGTGGCCGCAAGGACTGTGGAATGGACGATGTAAGGATTGAGGACCGGGCGCCCCCACGCCCCCTTTCGCCGCAGGAAGTGGGCGAAGGTCTGTCCGTCATCTCGATCGCGAAAAGCTATGACAAGCGGGCGGTGCTGACCGATGTGTCGCTGACCGTCGGCAAGGGTGAGGTCGTCGGCCTGCTCGGCCCCAATGGCGCGGGCAAGACCACCTGCTTCTATTCGGTCATGGGCCTCGTCCGCCCGGATCAGGGACGCATCATTCTGGACGGGCAGGATATTACCGGTCTGCCCATGTATCGCCGCTCCATTTTGGGCCTTGGCTATCTGCCGCAGGAAACCTCCATCTTCCGCGGCCTCAGCGTCGCGCAGAATATCGGCGCGGTGCTGGAGCTGGCCGAACCCGACAAGTCCGCGCGCGACGCGCGACTGGAGCAGCTGCTCGACGAATTCGGCCTGACGCGGCTGCGCGATTCCTCCGCCATGGCGCTGTCGGGCGGTGAGCGGCGGCGGTGCGAGATTGCCCGCGCGCTCGCGGCCAATCCGTCCATCGTGCTGCTTGACGAACCCTTTGCCGGCATCGATCCGCTCTCCATCGCCGACATTCGCGATCTGGTGCGTCAGCTCAAGACGCGCGGCATCGGCGTGCTGATCACCGATCATAATGTGCGCGAGACGCTGGAAATCGTCGACCGCGCCTGCATCATCTATGGCGGTCAGGTTCTGTTCGCCGGCAGCCCGACCGAGCTGGTCGCCAATGCCGATGTGCGCCGGCTGTATCTGGGCGAGAATTTCTCGTTGTGACATGAGCCAGGCGCGCGTCCCCCGGCCGATCCGCTTCACCGTTCCGGCAGGCAGGGCCGGCTGATGGCGTTGGCGCCTCGCCTCGACCTGCGGCAGAGCCAGTCGCTGGTGATGACGCCGCAGTTGCAGCAGGCGATCAAGCTGCTGGCGCTCAGCAATCTGGAAATCGAAGCGTTCGTCGCCGGCGAGCTGGAGAAAAATCCGCTGCTGGAAACGGGCGGCGGGGGAGACGACGCGCTGCCGCCGGCCGATGGCGTCGACCGCGCCAGCGAATCCCCGACGCTCGCAGCCGAAGTGGGCGGTGCGGACCAGCTGATCGGCCAGGGCATGGGCGAGGCGGACGCCCCGCTCGACATCGACCCCGGCGCCACCACGCTCATCGACGAAGCACCAGGCGATCGCATGGCCGCGGGCGGCACGGGATCGTCGATGGAGACGGGATCGAGCGGCAGCGGCGAGGCGGTCGATTTCGACAGTTTCGCCTCGGCCGAGATCGGATTGCAGGAACATCTGATGGCGCAGGCCCGCGCCACGCTCGGTGGCATGGACCTGCTGATCGCCACCCAGCTGATCGCCCAAATCGGCGAGGCCGGTTATCTGGAGGCGGACCTGCTGACCGTCGCCCATGGCCTCGACCTGCCGCTCTGCCAGGTGGAGCAGGTGCTGGCGACGATCCAGAGCTTCGATCCGACGGGCGTCGGCGCGCGCACGCTGGCCGAATGTCTCGCGCTTCAGGCGAAGGAGGCCGACCGCCACGACCCCTGCATGGCCCGTCTCCTTGCCAATCTTGACCTTCTCGCGAAGGGCGCGCTGCCGCAGTTGCGGCGCATCTGCGGCGTGGACGAGGAGGATCTGGCCGACATGATCCGCGAATTGCGCGCCTATGATCCCAAGCCCGGCCTGCGCTTTGCCCATGAACGCGCCGCGCCGGTGACGCCCGACCTGTTCGTCAATCCGACGCGCGAAGGCTGGGCGATCGAAGTGAACAGCGCCACCCTGCCGCGCGTGCTGGTCAATCGCAGCTATTATGTCGAGCTGGCGAGCGGCGCGCATGACAAGACCTCAAAGGCCTGGCTGGCCGAATGCCTCGCCAGCGCCAATTGGCTGATCAAGGCTCTGGACCAGCGGCAGAAGACCATCATCAAGGTGGCGAGCGAGATTGTCCGCCAGCAGGAGGGCTTTTTTCAAAAGGGCGTCGCGCATCTCAAGCCGCTGACGCTCAAGGCTGTCGCCGACGCCATCTCCATGCATGAATCGACGGTGAGCCGCGTCACGTCGAACAAATATCTTTCCTGCCCGCGCGGGGTGTTCGAACTGAAATATTTCTTCACCAGCGGCGTATCGGCGGCCAGCGGCGATGGCGCGGTGTCGGCCGAAGCGGTCAAAAGCCATATCAAGGCGCTGATCGCCGCCGAAGCCGCCGACGCCATCCTGTCCGACGACACGTTGGTGGAAATGCTGCGGGACAAGGGCATGGATATCGCCCGCCGCACCGTCGCCAAATATCGGGAAGCGCTGGGCATCGGCTCGTCGGTGCAGCGCCGCCGGCAAAAGGCTTTGCAAGGGCGCGCCGCCTGACCGGCCGGAGCGTCGGTGCCGGATAATCGCGCCAATCGGCAGCACCGCCCTTGACCCGCGCCATATCAGCCGCAACATCGCCGCGCTTCATCATCAGGGGGGTCTGTTCCATCCATGTCGCTAGCCTATCTTAACGGCGAATATCTGCCGCTGGACCAAGCCAAGGTTTCCGTCCTCGACCGCGGCTTCCTGTTTGCCGACGGCATTTACGAAGTGTCGGCCGTGCTGGACGGCAAGCTGGTCGACAGTGCTTCGCACCTCGCCCGGCTGGAACAGTCGACCGGCGCGATCGGCATCGCCCTGCCGCTGTCGCTGGACGAGATCGAAGCGGCGCAAAAACAGCTGATCGCGCGCAATGATCTGGTCGACGGCCTCGTCTATCTTCAGGTCACGCGCGGCGCGGATCCGGCCCGCGACTTCCTGCCCTCCGCCGACATCCGGCCGACGCTGTTGATGTTCGTTCAGACCAAAAGCTTCATCGACGTGCCCGCCGCCCGCACCGGCATCGCCGTCATCACCCTGCCCGACCAGCGTTGGGCACGGCGCGATATCAAGAGCGTCTCGCTGCTGGCGCAGGTCATGGCCAAGCAGGCGGCGGCGCAGGCCGGCGCGCAGGAGGCGTGGATGGTGGAGGATGGCTTCGTCACCGAAGGCGCCTCCTCCACCGCCTTCATCGTCAACGATGAGGGCATCGTCACCCGCCCCTATTCGCAGGTGGTGCTGCCCGGCTGCACCGGCGCGGCGCTGGCGGCGCTGGCGGAAGAAAGCGGCCTCTCGGTCGTCCGCCGCCCCTTCACCGTTGCGGAGGCATTGGCGGCGCGGGAAGCCTTCATCACCAGCGCCTCGACCTTCTGCCTGCCGGTGGTCCGCATCGACGGGCAACCGGTCGGCGACGGCACGCCTGGTCCGGTCGCCCGGCGGCTGCGCGACCTCTATATCGACTTCGCGCGAAGGACCGGCGTTTAAGCCGCAACAATTGACTCCGTTTCGGATGTAAATTCATGTTGCCCGCCAGCGGGGCGGATCGGCTACCCTGCGGATGCATCCGCTTTCCTTCCGATATGGAGGATACCGGGCTGCGCCGCAGGGAAACAGGCGGTTACGCTAGTGTGGTGGATTTGAAATAGGCCTCATCATGGCGGCCAGGTGTGGAGCCTATTTCAAATCCATAAACCACACTAGAATCTTATATTTGCTAGTGACCCTGATGAATCTGAAGTTCGTATGGGGCCTGCCTCACAATGTGACGAACTTCAGATTCGGGTCACTTGCCGAACCGGGGGCGCGGGGGGGCGTGACGATGATGGTGGATCCTTTTCCGGGGGAGGACGGACTGCCTTTTGGCCAGAAGGATGAGCGGCGCGGGCTGCTGGTGGTGGCCGACACGGGCGATATGCCAAGCCTCGAACCACTGGCCGACGCCGCCGGGCTGCGCCTGCTGGGGCAGGTTTCGCTGGGCGAGGCGCCGGACCGGCTCGACATGCAGGCCGATTGCGACATTGTCCTGCTCCACTGCCCCCGCCCCGACAGCCTGCTGGAACGGCTGATCGTCCAGATCGAAACGGTCGCGATCCAGAATAATATCGCCGTCATCCTGCTCGCCGGCATCGACACGGTCGATCTTGCCTTTGGCTGCCTGCGCAACCCGCGCACCGAACTGCTCTGCACGCCCGACGAGCGGGACATTGCCTGCGCGCTGATCGCGGCGGCGACCAACCGGCCGCTGCTGCACAATGTGCATGAGGCGACGCAGGAGAGCGAAGGCATGCGGTTGCAGCAGCTCAGCGAAGAAGTAAGCCGCCTTGCCCGCACGATAGAGGCGCTGGCCGACCGTCGGCCGGTTGCCGCACCCGCCCCGGCTTTCGACCTGCGCGCCCGGCTGGGCGATCGCGCGCCCGGCTTTGCCGGCATGCCGGCGCTGCCCCCGATGGGATCGTCGGCCAGTAAGGACGCAGCGCCGGTGACCGCCGGGCAGGTGCGCGACATGCTGCGCGCGCGCCGGATGCGCGCCGATTTCCTGCCGGGCGACCTGTTCGCCGATCCGGCCTGGGACATGCTGCTGGACCTGCTCGCCGCCCGGCTGGAGCAGGAACGCGTCTCCGTCTCCAGCCTCTGCATCGCCTCGGCCGTCCCGCCGACCACGGCGCTGCGCTGGATACGCACGCTGACCGACCGGGCACTGGTCGTCCGCCGCGCCGACCCGATGGACGGCCGCCGCATCTTCATCGCCCTTGCCGACGAGACCGCCGAACAGCTCATGCGCTGGTTCGCCGCCAGCCGCCGCTATCTCACCGCTTGACCGGCGCGCATATTGCCCTAGATAGGCGCTCGCCGGTGGCTCCTTCGGGAGCGGCATCGGGCGATTAGCTCAGTTGGTAGAGCGTCTCGTTTACACCGAGAATGTCGGCGGTTCGAGCCCGTCATCGCCCACCATTTTCTTGCATCCCGGCCGTAACGTTCATCGTCCAGCAAGCCGGCATACGGCACCTCATGCGCGATGCGAAAGCGCCTGTTCTCCCGGGGCACCACCCTGCCCGTGCTGCTGATGCTGGCGCCATTTCTGGTGATCGGCGGCTGCGACGACTGGGACCGGGCGCGCGCCTTCTCAGCCGGCCCCGTCGGCGACTGCGCTACGCCGTCGCCGCGATAGGCGGCGGGTGCTTGCGGAGGCTTGAAGCCGCTGCTAATCCCAGCCGCCATGATCCAGCCGCCCGAAATCATCCGAGTCTCTAAAGCCCGCGTGTCCTGTGACGGTTCGGGCGATATCCCCGCCGCGCTCGGCCATCCGCGCGTCTTCCTGGAGATTGACGAGCATGGCTATGTCGATTGCGGCTATTGCGACCGGCGCTTCGTACTGATCGGCGGCGCGGCCGATACGCCCGACGTCGGCAACAAGCCCGACATCGCTTCGGGCGCCAGCCTCTAAGCTTTTCTATTTGGCTATGGTCATCTCGCCCCTATATCGGGCGACATGACCGACCAAGCCTCCCCGATCGCGCCCGGCTTCACCGATGCCCGTGGCCTTCTCTACCGTCCCGGCCTGCTCGACCCGGACGGCGCCCGCCGCCTGACCGCCGAAGCCCTCAAGGCTTGCGACGATGGCGAGCTGTATATGCAATATCGCGCAACGGAGAGCTTCGGCTTTGACGATGGCCGGCTGAAGACCGCCGACTATTCGACCGACGCGGGCTTTGGCCTGCGCGGCGTGTCGGGCGAGATGACGGGCTTTGCCCACGCCAATGAGATTAGCGAGGCCGCGATCCGCCGCGCCGCGCAGACGCTGACGCTGCTGGACCCGGCCAAGGGCCAGCCGGCGCCGCCGCCCCAGCGCACCAATCGCCACCTCTATACCGACGCCAACCCGCTGGAGATCGTGCCCTTTGCCGAGAAGGTGACGCTCTGCGCCGCCATCGATGCCGCCGCCCGCGCGCGCGACCCGCGCGTGGCGCAGGTCTCGGTCAGTCTGGCCGGCAGCTGGTCGGTGGTGGAGATCGTGCGCGCGGACGGCTTCACCGCGACCGACATCCGCCCGCTGGTGCGGCTCAACGTCTCGTTGATTCTGGAAGAAAATGGCCGGCGCGAAACCGGCGTCTTCGGCATTGGCGGCCGCTATCTGTATGATGAGGTGATGGCGCCCGACATCTGGAACCGCGCCATTGACGAGGCGCTGGCGCAGGCGCAGGTCAACCTCCGCTCGGTCGCCGCGCCCGCTGGTGAGATGACGGTGCTGCTCGGGCCGGGCTGGCCGGGCGTGCTCGTCCATGAAGCCATCGGCCATGGGCTTGAGGGCGACTTCAACCGCAAGGGCACCAGCGCCTTTTCCGGCCGCATCGGCCAGCGCGTCGCCGCGCCCGGCGTCACCGTCGTCGATGACGGCTCCATCGCCGCCCGGCGCGGATCGCTGTCGATCGACGATGAAGGCACCGCGACGCGGGAAAATGTCCTGATCGAAGACGGCATCCTGCGCGGTTATATGCAGGACCGCCTCAACGCCCGGCTGATGGGCGTCGAGCCGACCGGCAACGGCCGCCGCGAAAGCTATGCCCATGCGCCCATGCCGCGCATGACCAACACCTTCATCAAGGGCGGCCAGGACGATCCCGCCGAGCTGCTCAGCCGCATGAAGAGCGGCATCTTCGCCAAAAGCTTCGGCGGTGGTCAGGTGGACATCGTGTCGGGCAAGTTCGTCTTCTCCTGCACCGAAGCCTATAAGGTCGAAAATGGCCGGATCGGCGACCCGATCAAGGGCGCGACGCTGATCGGCGACGGCCCGACCTCGCTCACCAAGGTTGCGGGTATCGGCCATGATTGGGCGCTTGATGAAGGTATCGGCATGTGCGGCAAGGGCGGCCAGTCGGTGCCCGCCGGCGTCGGCCAGCCAACCCTGTTGGTGGAGGGGCTGACGGTCGGCGGTACGGCGACCTGAGGCGGGAATACCGCGGAACGAGGAACAACAGGCCATGGTCGAGCATAATTCCCATATGAACATGCTGACCGACAGCCATGATGCCGTGACCGCCGATTGGGCGGCGGCCCTGCTCGACTTCTGGTTCAATGATGTCGGGGAGGAAGGCTGGTGGGGCCATGACCCCGCTCTCGACCGGACCTGCCTCGCCCGCTTCGCGTCTCTCTGGACGGAAAAGCGCGGCCAGCCGGCAGAGGATTTTCTGGAGCGGGCCGACGATGCGCTCGCCGCCGTGCTGCTGTTCGACCAGCTGCCCCGCAACATGTTCCGGGGCATGGCGCAGGCCTATGATACCGATCCGCTGGCGCGCAACATTGCGCGCGGCGCCATTGCGCAGGGTTATGACATCCAGATCGGCGGCGCCGGCCGCCTGTTCTTCTACATGCCCTTCCAGCATAGCGAGGCGCTGGAGGATCAGGAATTGTCGCTCAGCCTGTTCGAAGGCGCGGGCGACGAAAAATCGCTCCAGTTCGCGCGCGCCCATCATGAGATAATCGCCCGCTTCGGCCGCTTCCCCCACCGCAATGCCGTCCTTGGCCGCGACACACGGCCGGAGGAGCAGGAAGCGGTGGCGCAGGGGTCAGACTGGTAAGGCATCCCCTGCCCATTTTTTAGGCAGCCTTCCCGAACTGCCTGTTTTTACAGCGAACACCCGCCTCCCTCACCGCCGAAGCAGCCGCTGCGGCGGCCTTTTCAGCAGTTGGCACGCCCCTTGCTGATGGACTGACGCGCACCAGACACTGGTGACGACGTACGCCAGAAAAGGGGGCGACATGAAACTTGTCATGGCTATCATCAAGCCGTTCAAGCTGGACGATGTCCGCGAGGCGCTGTCCTCGCTGGGTATCGCGGGCATGACGGTCAGCGAAGTGAAGGGCTTTGGCCGGCAGAAGGGCCAGACCGAAATCTATCGCGGCGCCGAATATTCCACGAACATGGTTCCCAAGATCAAGATCGAGGTGGTCTGCGACGACGACCTCGCGCCGCGCGTCGTTGAAGCGACCCAGGCTGCGGCCAATTCGGGCGCCATCGGCGATGGCAAGATCTTCGTCCTCGATGTCGGTCAGGCGGTGCGCATTCGCACCGGCGAGACCGGCGAAACCGCGCTGTAAAGAAGGGAGCGATATGCGCTTGTCCAAATCCATCTGCGGCGCGCTGGGGGCAGCTGGCCTCTCGCTCTTCGCCGCCCTTCCCGCCTGGGCACAGGATGCCGCCGCCCCGGTCGCCACCGTCGACAAGGGCGATGTCGCCTGGATGATGACGGCGACCTTGCTGGTGCTGGCGATGATCCTGCCCGGCCTCGCCCTCTTCTATGGCGGCCTCGTGCGCACCAAGAATATGCTTTCGGTGATGACGCAGATCGGCGCGGTTGCCTGTCTCGCGATGCTCATCTGGGTCATGTACGGCTATTCGATGGCCTTTGGCCCCGATTATAGCGGCGGCCTCTCCAACATCATCGCGACCTTCGACAAGGCGTTCCTGAGGGGCGTGACCCCCGCATCGCAGGCGGCGACCTTCACCGCCGGCGTCGAGATTCCCGAATATGTGTTCATCTGCTTCCAGATGACCTTTGCGGCGATCACCATCGCGCTGGTGCTGGGATCGGTGGTCGAGCGGATGAAATTCTCCGCCGTGATGGTCTTCGCAATCATCTGGCTCACCATCGTCTATTTCCCCATCGCTCATATGGTCTGGGCGGCAAGCGGCCTGTTCTTCAAGGCCGGAGCGCTGGATTTCGCCGGCGGCACCGTGGTCCACATCAATGCCGGCGTGTCGGCGCTGGTCGCCTGCCTCATCCTCGGCAAGCGCGTTGGCTTCCCCAAGGAGCCGATGCCGCCGCACAGCCTGACGCTGACGGGCGTGGGCACCGGCCTGCTCTGGGTCGGCTGGTTCGGCTTCAACGCCGGCTCGGCGCTGGAGGCCAATGGGTCGGCGGCGCTGGCGATGATGAACACCTTCGTCGCTACGGCATCGGGCGGCCTGTTCTGGATGCTGGCCGAAAGGCTGAACGGCCATCGTGGATCGGCGCTCGGCTTCTGCTCGGGCATCATCGCTGGCCTCGTCGCCGTTACGCCGGCAGCGGGCAATAGCGGCCCGTTCGGCGCGATCATCCTGGGCGCCATCGCCTCGATCATCTGCTTCTACGCCGTGACCGTGCTCAAGCCCAAGCTTGGCTATGACGACTCGCTTGACGCCTTCGGCATCCACGGCATCGGCGGCATGGTCGGCGCCATCGGCACGGCGGTGGTCTATGCGCCGATGTTCGGCGGACCGGGCGCGGAAGATTATGCGATCGGGGCCCGCCTGGTCGTTCAGCTTCAGGCGGTCGCGACGACCATCATCTGGGCATCGATCGGCACCGTCATCGCCATCTACATCGCCAAGGCCGTCACCGGCCTGCGGGTCAGCCAGGAGGTCGAATATGAAGGACTCGACCTCGGCGAGCATGGCGAGCGCGCCTATAATCCATGAGTTTGGCAGGGCGGGCCGCCC
>DAMDPH010000026.1:0-29092 GCA_032082785.1 Sphingobium sp.
GCTGCTCGGCCTGCTGGACCGTGCGGGCGAACAGCCGGTTGAAGTGATCCTCCCAGACGTCTGGTTCCCTGCTCATCGTCTCACTACTCCCATGTCCACGAGTACGTCGTATGCGTCGGCCCGCACGTCCGGCTCGTCGCAGTCGCGCATGACCTCGGCCAGCGTGGCCACCACCAGCCGCCGCAACTCGCCGCGCTCCTGGTCCGTGAGGCCGGCAACGGCCCGGCGCATGTGGTCGGTCGCGAGCGCGTCCTTGGCGCGGAGCGGCACGACGTAGAGCGGGAAGCGCATCTGGTCGGCGATGCCCACCGCCCACTGCAACGTCGCCGCGTAGTCCTCGATGGGCCAGGGCGGCCCCTCGAACGCCCGCAGGTGCCGGCCGTCCTCGCCGGGGCCGTGCCACACCACCTGCACGAACAGGTCGTCGGCCTCGGGTTCGTAGGCGCAGACCATGTTGGTCTTGGTCCGGATCACGCTCATATCTGCTTCGCCTCCAATGTGATGATGCGCGCCTCAAGGTCTTCGACGGCGCGGGCGTTCGCCAGGGTGCCGATGGCGTCGATGATCTGCCTGCCCACGTCGGGCGACACGGAGCCGGCCGCCATGGCTGCCAGCACCTGCTCGATCTGCTGAGCCATGGGCGCAGTCTCATCGAAGTCGAACTGCACCGGGTGCGTCTCGGGCCGCAGGGCTGGCGCGCACCGGGACAGCACCAGGGAGGCAGCAGACAGGTCGCCTTCCAGCGCCGCCTCGACGACCACTCTGGCGATTGCGGGCGCGTCGTCCAGCAGGGCCTTGGTGATCTTGCTGCGTGCGTCTACTACGCCGCGCGGACGACCCTTCGGGTTGGGCGAAGGCATCCCCTTCACCCATCGCGTCGGCTTGGCCGGCAAGGGGGCGGCCGGCTCTGCATCGAGCCATGGCGGCGGAACGGGTGTGGTCATGACAGGTCCATCCTGATCTCAACAGCGCCGGATCAGGCGGTCGGCTCAATGTTGAGGGCGGCCATGGCGCGCTCGTTGGCGTCCGCGATGGCGCGCACGTCGTTAGGCCTGGCGCCCACGACCTTCTCGAAGGCCTTGTGGAAGGCCCCGCCGTTGGCACCGGTCTTGTCCATCTTCTCGCGCACCTCCCGCATCAGCGCCAATCTGGCGATGAGGTGCGGGTTCTTCCGGGCGTGGTACTGGTGCGTGTAGTGCGCCTGGTCCTCGTTGGTGAGGCCGCTCAGGTACGGCGGGCTCCCCAGGATCGACGCCAGGGTCGTCTCGTCGTCGGCCTCCATGGCCTCGCGGATCAGCCTGGCCCGGTCCTCCCGGTCCAGGCCCTTCGCGTGCGCGCGGACCTCCGCGTTCAGTGCGCCCAGGGCACGAGCCTCAAGCGGCTTGGACAGTTCGCCCTCGGTCTGGGTGATGCGGGCGTCGAGGTCGCGGCTGGCGCGGTCCAGCCGCTGCGCGAGCCGGTCCTTCTGCTTGGCCGCCTCCTTGCCGACGATCAGGACGCGCTGCTCGGGGGTGCTGGCCGGGTTGCGCTCCCACAGTTCGCGGGCCTCGTGCAGCTTGCCCAACGTGACGTAGAGATCGTTGAAGACGCTGACCACATCATCGACGTAGCCGCGGGTGCTGTCGTTGTACCCTTCGACGGATCGGTAGGTCTCGGGATCGAGGGCGGGCGAGACTCGGACGTCAACTTTATCAGACATTGCGCGCTCCAAGGCTTGATGTTGCTTGTATGGCGCTATGCTGGGATTCTTCTTCGTGGGTCCGCAAGCCTCTTGTGGTTTGATAACAGTAACTTGCATCTGTTCGAGTCGTCACGACGCTGAAACTGCAAATTAGCGGGTCGCGGGCAGCACGTGCGGAGAGGCGACGGCCACGCCCGTGCAGTGACCGCACAGGCCGACTCTGTGACGGGTAGCCAAAGACCAGCGAGCGGCCGCGGCTTGGCCCTACGGCTCGCCCAGGCGGTGCCAGGCGTCGCGATACTCGGGCCGGTCGTAGGTGCGCGGCTGCAACCAGTACGACACCTTGCCGCTGGCGTCCTCCCCGCGGTACGCCCCGGCCCGCACCTCGTCCAACGTCAGGACAAAACAGGTCGGCGCCCATCGCGTTCCGCACCGTCGGCATGACGTGCCAGCCGCGCCGCGACAGTTCCCGAGCCACATTTCCCCCAGCTACGATCGTAGCGACCGTAGCGAATCGTAGCAGGCGGGTCGCTACGGCCATAACCACGCTGCGCTGCGGGTTTGCGCCCGATCGTAGCGATCGTAGCGACAAACGGCGGGGGCGGTGGCGCGGCGGCCGCGGCGCTGGCGCCCAGCGTCGTCGCTGGGCAGGCAGAGTAGGTAGCTAAATCCTACCTATACCGACGCAACGCTACGCCACGATCGCTACGAACCCGCCCCCCGCACCCGCTGCTACCGCTACGATCGCTACGATTCCGAAAAACGCCTGGAAATGCGTGGTTACTGCTCGCTACGATCGTCGCGCCGCGCCACGTTTGAGTCGCTACGATCCGCTACGATTCCGAGCGTCTGACACACTAATCGTACTCCCGCAGCACTGCGGGGGCGAGTATCAGGTCGAGGCCCTTAGCGCCCGTGCGCTTGAAGATGCGGAGGCGGTCTAAATCTTTCAGCAACTCGACGGCAGCCTCGAACAGGTCTCTGCGACGAACGCGGTTCGGCCCGTTCCGCCGCGCCTCGTTCAGCGAGACTAGCACGTCCTGCCCCTCCCGACCGCGGCGCTTCACCTCCCGCACCAGCCATTCCTCCAGCGCCTGGGCGTGGCCAACCTCTGGCGCAGCGCCGCTCGTCCGTGCGAAGCGAACCGCCTCAGCTAGGTACCAGCGCATCAGCGTGCAGGCGCCAGCCATCGTTTCGCGGTTGATGGGCTGCCACGGGTTGGGGCCGAACACATGCATGCAGCAGGCCAGCCGGGCCGCGTTCTCGGCCGCCTTGCTGCCCTCGCCGCGGACGCCTGAGTAAACCTCGTCGCCGCCCATGTTCTCCTCCACCTCGTTGTGGAAGGCGATCCACGTGTCGTAGGCGGCGGCATCGAACCCGACGAAGTGGGTGTCGAGGCGCCCCATGTCATCGAACGCCGGCTCCTGCTTCAGCATTTCCGACATGCGTGCTTGGAACGCGCGTAGCGCGGGCTGGTCTTCTGGAGGTTCCTCAAAATAGCGGCCGCCGACTGTGGATTAAGGGTGCGTGAACAAGAAGCGGGCGAAGTAGCCGATGCCCTTCGCCAGACCGCCGGTGTTCTGAACGAAGCCTTCCAGCACCTCGGGTTGGACCATCAGCCCCATCGTCACCCGCGGCCCCTCCACGTGCACGGGATCGCGCTTCACCCGCTCCTGATGGATGGTGCCCCCATCCCACAGGATGTTGATCTGCGCGAGGCTGGCTACCACGTTCTCGGCCTTCATGCTGTAGGACCCGAAGATGACGCCGACCTCGTCGCTGATGACGGCGGCGCTGGGGAAGTTCTGCAAGGCGATCACCAGGGCCTCGGCGGTGTCGTCGCCCCGCAGCAACCGCCGTTCGCGCGGCTCTTCGGGCCTGCCCAGTTCGTGGCCAAGCAGTTCGTCGCGGTTGTCCGACTGCGGCCGGTTCGCCTCCCAGGCGGCGAGGTCTAGCTTGTACTCCGCCACGGCGCGCTTGTGCTCCCGGCGCTGTGCCGCCTGCCACTCCTTGATGGGCGCCATGAACTGCTTATCCACGGTGCTCTTGCGCTCGCCGCTGCCAGCGACGGTGAGCATGTAGAGGGTCGCCGGTCCTTCCATTGCTGTGTTCCGGCGGACGCTGAACAGGCTCTGCGCGACCGCAGATACGGCCGACAGGGCACTGGCGGCGACAAGGGCGGTCGGCGCCTTCACCCACCCTTGCACCTCTCGGACGGCATCACGGATGACCGGCGGCAGGACGTGCACGGGATACTGGTCCGCCTGCTCCTCTTCGACCAGCGGCCGCGTGTTCCAGATCGGGCGGTCGTCCAGGCGCTCTGGTCCGAGCGCTAATTTGGTAAGGTCAACCATGATCGCCGCCTTCCGGCGCGAACGGCTTAGGGTACGGTAAAGTTTGCGGACCTATGCCGCTCTTCGGTACAGGTTTCATTGCTTGTTGGCTCCGATGCGGCGGGATGGTTGCGCGTCCCGCCCTTTTCGCGAGTGCTGCTATGACTGCGCTGGCACGGCGCCGGTCTTTCGACCCAAGCGATTCTGCCGCCTCGCATTTGCCCAGGCATCCCGCACATTGATGGTTTGAGGGTCTGACTACGCCGCGACCTGTTCGCTCGTGCTGCGCTTCGCGCCCGAGGCCAGCCAGCTCAGCACGTCGCGCTCCGCGTACCAGACGCGACGGGTGCCCGGCGGGCTGAAGAAGCGCGGTCCTTCCCCACGGAGGCGATACTGCTCCATGGTGTTGGGATGCACGCGGAGGATGGCGGCCACCTCGCGACTGTCGAGGGGGAGGCCCTTGGGCGTGTAGCCGAACAGCTCGCAAAGCTGTTCGAAGGACAGGTCGGTCATCACAGCAACTCCGGCGAGCCCTTGCCTGTCAGCAAGGGCCGTCATGCCTCCGAGATTTGTGTGGTCACCTGCCCCAGTCGGCTTCGGGGGTGTCCGGGGCCTCGGCAGTCGCCTGCGCCTCACCGGCTCTGTTCAACGTCACAGCTACTTTCTGACGCAACGCCCTGTGCGGCGCGGTCGCCCTTGGACGACGGCCTAATTTAAGCACCCGCCACTAAGTCTGGGCAAGCGTTTTCTTTGGCTGGCTTGTCGTTGCTTATCGGGCACCGGGGCGCCGCCGGCCGCCCGGGCGGCGAAGGGGCCACCAGGGCAGCGCCTGCTCGGCACCAGGCCGGGCTGGGGCAGTGCGGCGGAGCGCCTGGCAAAGCCAGGGCGCAAAAGGAGAGTCGGCGCTGTGCGGTGCTATTTTCGCCCGCCTACCTTGCCACCCAGTTCGGACCCGTTATGTTCCGATCCAACAGGAGGACAATATGGCAGATCACGAAGCCCAGGAAGCCGAGAACTTCCCCGAGGTTCAAGACGTTTCAATCGTTGGTGCTGTGGATTGGTTTCTACAGTCCACCATCGAAACCGTTATCAACAGCGGTGTTGACATCGGGGTCACGCTCACCGTTGGCGGTGCGATCGTTTCCGGAATCCTAATAAGTGGGCGCAAATACTTTGAGGAACTTGGGGACGCCCTCTCCGCTGCATCGCAGACGGAAGGAGACATGCAGAGCGTCCTCGGTGGGGCGTGGAAGCAGTACACTGCGATTTACGACAGGCCCGAGGACGCGCCCGAAGATTGGCAGGCACCGCCGGCCGGATTCATTCATCTGCGAAACGCGAAGTTTCACGGTCCGGGACAACCCCCTATACCAACTAATCAGGGCGTGTTGTGGCGTGGCAAGCTGTCCTCGGTGGATGGCTTCTCCATTGGGAACTTCTCGGCCGAGTAATCTATGCGCGCAGCGGCACGACGTTCTCGCCCTTCGCCTTCGCCTCGGCAAGCCTGGCCTGCTGCTTGATCCAGTCGGCGATCTTCTGCACCTCGGGCTGCAACCAATCGAGGCGCGCTAGGTCGAGATAGTTTCGCGCCGTCACGTCCTCCTGCGCCGGCTTGTGGCCAGTCAGTAGATCGGTGCGAAACTTCTCAATGAGGCATTCGCGCATCGCGACGTTAGTGAACGTGCGCCTGAGGTCATGCAACGACAGGTGTTTGCCGGCCACCTCGCTGACCAACTCCATCGGTGCCCGGGCATCGGTGATGTGGCCGGTCTTGCTCCAAGAGGGGAACACGAACGGGCTTTCGGTGCCGTCCGCCAGCTTCAACCGCGGGCGCTGCCGTAACAGTGCCACCGCCTGCGACGACAGCGGCAGCCAGATGGGATCACCACGCTTGCGGTCGTCCAGGTGCCACCAGCAATTCGACGGGTCGTGGTCATCAATGTTGACGTTCTCCCATCGCAGGGTCGCGCCCTCGTCGCGCCTGGCGCCCGTCAGCAGCAGGAATATGGTCAAGTCGATGGCGGACAGATGGTCCCGGTTCTTGGGTGTTGTCCGGGCCTCGAACAGCGCGTTCCAGACCTCACCGATCTTGCGGCGGTCGACGTAGCGATCCGTGCGGCTGCCCAGCTTGGCCCAGTGATCCTTGAGGACCTCCACAGGGTTGCGCTGGATCAGCGGGGAGCCGTCCGCGCGACGGTACTGGCGTGCGGCGAAGTTGATGAGGATGCGGAGCGTGACCATCGCCGGGTTGGCGCTGGCGGGCGCCCCCTTCTTGCCCTCTAGGCCCTGCTCCACGATCTCACGGTGGCGGCGACGCACGTCGTCCTCCGTGATGCCCACAATGGGCCTGTCCTTCCAAGAGGCGAACACCTTGTCCACGTGGCGCTGGTACTCGTCGCGGGTGCTGCGCTTCAGCTTGCCCGGCCGCTCGACGTAGGCGGTGCACACCTCACCCAGCGTCACCTTCATGGCCTCGTCCTGACGCTTCACGTCGCGCGGGTCGATGCCGTCGCGCATCTGCTGCAAGACCTTCTGCGCCTTCCCCCGCGCCTGGTCCTCGGTGAACAGGCCGTAACGACCGATGGTGACGATGACCGCCTTGCCCAGAACCCTGCCCTGGGCGACGAAGCTGCGCACGCCATTCGAGGTCACGCGCAGCCCGTAGCCGGGCACCTTGTCGTCTCAGTGAATCTGATAGCCCTCCGCGAGCGCCTGGACCTTGTCCACGAACGTCTTTGTGATCTTTGCCACGCTGTTCCTCCAGCACCATGCTAGCACGATACCAGCAATCAAGGAACAGCTACGATAAGGACCGTCAAAATAGCAACGAGTTAATGTACTGATAAATCGGCGCTTTGTAAGCTAGCACAAGCTGGAACAAGCCCAACGTGGCAGCCGATTCCCAAACTCTTAATCAGCGGGTCCTAGGTTCGAGCCCTAGTGCGTCCACCATTTCTTCAATGACTTAGATGTGAGATTGGGCCGACGTTCGTGCGTTAGGTCCCACTGGGGTACTAGAGTGCTCGCAATGCTTCGCGATTCATTTGGTGAGCCGTGTCACCATCGCATCGATGCATTCCACCACAGCTTGCCGTTCGGTTGCGGGATCCAATAGAATTTCGAGTTCGTAATCCGTCGGCCGCATCGCTCTTGGCCCTGTTGCCTCCATGTCCGAGCCGATGAGCCTCTCCGCGATCTCTTGTGCCGCTCCGCCAGTTGCGCCGATTGGTAACAGGAAAGCGCCCTCTTCACGTGCGGCTTCAGATTCTTCCAGGATTCCCCCGGGAACAAGCTTGTCCCCTTCCAGCTTTACGCCTCCGATAGATATGCTTCCTCCGGCTTACCGTGTTGGTCCTTTGTAAAGCTTGGTCCACTTGGCTGCGTCCGGCTCGCACCAGCCAGAGGCTGAGGGAAAGGGCTCGTAACTAGACGTTGGTTCAGATCCCAGCCGCCTCCGTCTCGCAACGCCTCAAGAAAAGCTGATATGGCTGCAGAACCAGTGAGCAATCCGGCTCCACTCACAAGATATCGCCCCGAACGCCCTATCCAACGTCCAACATCCTCCAAAGGCCCGCAGAAATCAGATGCGACTACCCCGCCATCGTCGATCGGCCAGCTACCGCTCCCCCATATCCGTCGCACCGCCACCCGCCGTTCAATCTGACGAAGCAATTCAGGTACTTCTTCAAAGTCATCAATATCAGCGTCGATTAATCGATGTCGCTACATGGGCCTGTCATCAAATAAGGGATTCCCTTGGACGCGATTGAGTGATTCATAGCTTGCCATGACGAAGGAGGCTGGTTGTGGTGAAGCGCTATGGTTTGCGGGATGATCAATGGGATCGGATACGGGATCTTCTTCCGGGCCGTGCGGGGACGGTGGGTGTCACGGCGAAGGATAACCGGCTGTTTGTCGAGGCGGTGTTATACCGCTACCGAGCGGGTATCCCCTGGCGCGACCTGCCAGACCGGTTCGGAGACTTCCGCGTGATCCATCTGCGTCACATGCGCTGGAGCCGCAAAAATGTGTGGGCACGGGTGTTCGAGCATCTCGCCGCCGACAGCGACAATGAATATGCCATTATCGACGCGACGATCATCTGCGCGCATCAGGCCAGCGCGGGCGCAAAAGGGGGCACCCCGAAACAAAGGCCATCGGACGCAGCAAAAGCGGACTGAGCAGCAAGCTCCACACCTTATGCGATGCCCTTGGCAATCCTGTCGCCTTCCATCTGACACAAGGGCATCTGCATGACCTGCACGGTGCCGATGCCCTGCTGCCAAAGGTCGCCGGACGCTTTGGCGCACTGCTCGCGGATCGCGCCTATGACGCGCAGGAACGGGTGGTGGACATCCTCAATGCCAGCGGCGTCGAGGTCGTCATCCCATCAAAGATCAACCGGACATGGCGCCGAAAGCATGATCGGGACCTCTACCGCGCCCGCCATCTCATCGAAAACTTCTTTGCCAAGCTCAAGGCGTACCGCGCCATCGGCACGCGATACGACAAGCGCACATCCGCTTTCCTTGGCGCCATACACCTCGCTTCCGCCATCATTATCCTCAATTGATGACACGCCCATATCCTTCGGCCAAAAATTATGCCGTGTAACGCGAGCCTTACACTCCTCGTCCAAGTCCTGATCGTCAATATGGTGAGTACAGACAACTGCAAATGCTCTTACTGCGCATCACTGTGTGACCCGCACATGAGCAGATATTCAACCGGTTTGCGCCTGCCTTCGCCGTATCCAAGAGCCTATCCGATATTAGTCTTCTTACCGTCCCCTTCCTTTCGATAGCATCCTCAAAATCACGAATATTAGGTTTTTTAAAGATACAATCCGACTTCAACAGCATAAGGTGAAAAACTCAGCCTGTCTCAGGATGCAATAACGTCTATCACCGAATATTGACCGAGGGTGCATCAGAGCGGAAGCCGACGCTCATCCGCGCGCCTTATTGCGCCATACTGTTTCTAATTTTTCGGATTCGCATAATTTCGTGACAGAATCGCACAAGACTTGGATCCGTAAATTATTTGGCGATGCACCAAAATTTTCGAATAGATTGGGAGCCATTCGCTAGACCCTGAAGCAGGTTTGAGTAGGATGGTCTCTCGATGGGGGACGAATCGCCAACTGTGATAAATCTGGAACCGCTGGCTTACCACCGGCTGGTCGTTGATTATCTGCGTGAAGAAGAGCCTGAAATCTGGGCCTGGGGCTCCTCTCAGCGCACTCGCGATGAGCAAGTAGCCGAAGTGCGCACCTATCTGCTGCGTGAAACATATCGCCTTGATGCTAGTGCACACCCGGAAATCCACGCCGATGCCGCCGCCGTCTTGGCAGCGCTGGAGATCGATGCACCTGTTTCGCTCTACCAGGCCGCTGACGGGACGATGAATGCTGCGCTCTGTTATCTGCCGGGCGAAATCCATCTCATGTTTCATGGGCCAGTGTTGGAAAAGCTTTCTCGCGAAGAACGCATCGCGTTGCTTGGCCACGAACTGGCACATTACCGGCTGTGGTCGATCGAGAACGGCGCATATTATGCGGCTAGCACGATATTCGATCACGCCCTGGCCTATCCCGGCGCAGCGCCGAGTCATATCGAGACGGCTCGTGTGTTCCGTTTGCACACGGAGCTATATGCCGACCGCGGCGCGGCGGTCGTGGCGGGAGCGCCCGGCCCGGCGATCTCCACGCTGGTCAAGACCATGACCGGCCTCACTACGATCGATGCCGCAGCCTATCTGCGTCAGGCGGCTGAGGCAGAGAAGGATGCGCGTGCCTCGCAAGGGGAAACCCATCCAGAGATCTTCCTGCGCGCCCAAGCCTTGGACAAATGGTGGCGCGGCGAGCCCGATCTGGAGCCGTGGATCGAGAAGCGGGTCCGTGGCCCACTGTCCGTCGCCGCACTCGACGTCGAGCGGCAACGGAAGGCGACTGCGATCACCCGCGGCTTTCTGACCCGCCTTGCGACCGATCCTGCAGCCGACGCGGAAAACGCCGGCAATCTCATCCGCCGCTATTTCCCCGACTGGACATCTGGCGAAGCCTCGGTCGATGATGCGACGCTGAATCCGGAGCGGCTTGACGGCTCGTTTCGGGACTATCTCGTCTCCCTCAGCCTGGATCTCGCCATGTCCGATCCCGATGGCCGGGATGCATTGCTCACGGCGGGCGCGCGGCTGGCCGCCGTTTATGACGGTGCAGATGCTTTCAGGGCGGCGCTCAAGCGCGATCTCAAGTTCACCAAGGCAGCGATTGAGAGGATTTTCGCTCCACTCAGGCAGGCCAAGACATGAGCGACGAGGTCAAGAGCCTGGGCGCCTACGTCGCCGAAGGCGCGATCCTGCCTGCCGAAGACCTGCTCTATGCGGTATTGCCGCTGATGCAGTCCGTCGCCGAATTGCACGCGCAGAACCGCGTAGCCGATCTGGGTCCCGAGGCGGTCGTCGATTCCGGGAATAGTCAACTGGCCCTCGCCCGGCCTCAAGGCCAGGTACCGAGTTATAACGAGTCCAAGCTCCGCGCGATCCAGCCTCATGCTCGCTCCGCCCTTCGCATCATCGGGGAGTATCGCGTCGAGACCGATGTCGCGGTCGGCAGCAAGGTCGAGGACTTGCGAGTTCGTGGTGAGGACACCGCGGAGGAGATCAAGCCATCCTACCTGACCGGCTATCGCGCCTGGGAGCAGGCGATCGGTCATCACGACGAAGTGACCGACATCTTCGTGCTTGGCCTGATCCTCGCGAGCCTGGCTTGCGGGCTCGACTTGACCGACGAGATGGAGGTCAACAACTTCGCCTCGGCGCAGAGCAACCTCTTTCGGCTGAATCCCAAGCTTCATCCGGTCATCGCCTCGCTGATCGGCGAGATGACCGCGCTCAATCGGCATGAGCGCGCGACCGATCTCGCCTCGCTGGCGAAACGCCTTGAGACTTATCGTGATCAGCCGGTCGGCCTCAACATCGAGCGCTATCTCGAAGCCGCAACCGGGACTCAGAACCGGCGAACCGCCGTGCTCACCCATCTACGCGATCGCCTGTTCGACCTGTCACGACGCAATCGGCTCATTCATTTTCGTCCGACCCAGGCGACGGTGAATTTGACCGTCGCCAGCGTTCCGGTCGTGATGCGGCTGGAATCGATCCGCGCGGACCAGCTCTGCACCTGGGACAGCAAATTCGCGCAGGAAGTGCTGAGCGGTGGCCAGATCGTGCTGGGCAAATGGCTGCGGTTCGAGGACCAGCCCTACCTGCCCTCCTCGTTCGATCGCATCAGTCAGGAAACGCGGCGCGATCGGGCAGAATATGGCTTCAGTCACCTGCGCCTGGTCGCCGCATTCCTGCGCTGGCACAATCTGAAGGAAGCGCCGAACGAGCGCATTCAATCACCCCTTCTGTGGCTACCGGTGGAGCTGACCAAGAAGAAGGGGGTGCGCGATCAATATCTGCTGCGCAGCCCCGGAACCGAAGCCGAGTTCAATCCGGCGCTGCGCCATTATCTGCGCCAACTCTACGACATCCGCCTGCCTGAGACCGTCGATTTATCGACCACCTCAATCGAACAGATCCATGCCGATATCGCAGCACAGATCCATCGCAGCGAGCCGGGAGTTAGTCTCGCACTTACCGCTCAGCCCCAGATCGAGCTGATCCATCAGAAAGCGGTCCAACGCCTGCGAGTGTTTCAGCGTCGTCGCCAGCGCGCCGCGCGGGCCACTGGCGTCTCGCGCCCCGATTTCAGTTACGAGCAGGACGATTTCCGGCCGCTTGGCCTGGCATTGTTCGAGAAGTTCGTCCGGCCCTCGCCCCTGCCGCAGCGGATCGCCGCCGGAGGACGCCTGCCGCCGCGCGCGGAACGCATGGTCGCGGACGGCGAGACCGAGCATCTGTCCTACGCGCATGCCGGCGGCGAAGGCCACCGCTTCGCCTGGGAAATCGATCTGACCCAGGTCACCCTGGCGAACTTCAATTACAAGAAGATGTCGCTGGTTCGCGACTATAACCAGCTTATCGACGAGCAGAGCAATCCGCCCGCCTTCGATCGCATCTTCTCAATCGAGCCCAAGGCGATCGAGGAGGTCCCGCCTCCGCCCCTGCCGACAGCCGAACTCAATGGCGTGGTGCCGGCCGACGCGACGCAGGACGCTGCCGTCGCTCTGGCCCGAACCGGGCGCAGCTTCATCATCCAGGGGCCGCCCGGCACCGGCAAGTCGCAGACGATCACCAATCTCATCGCCGACTATGCGGCGCGGGGCAAACGCGTGTTGTTCGTCTGCGAGAAGCGCGCCGCCCTTGACGTTGTGTTCAACCGTCTACGTTCGGCAGGGCTCGACCGGCTGGCCTGCCTCATCCACGATTCGCAGGAAGACAAGAAGGCCTTCGTCCACGACCTCAAAGACTGCTACGAGCGCTGGACCAAGCAGGACGATGCGCTGGAATCGCATCGCGCCAAGCGCCAGCATACGCTCGACGCTCTGCAACGCCATCTCGATCGTATCACCGCATTCGACAGCGCGGCCGGCAGCCTGTCCGATCAGGCTGCGACAAGCCTGCGACAGATCGTCAGGCGGCGGATAGCGTTGCCCGAACTCGCCGCGCTCGGGCATGCGGAACGTGAGCGCTTACCTTCGCTGGCGGAGTGGGATGCCCATCGTTCTCTCGCCGACCGCATCCACCGTGCAATGATGGAGGGCTTCGGCCTCTCCAGTTTGGCAGAGCATCCGTTCGCCCGGCTGGACCCCGCCCTGGTCGCCAGCGAACGCGCCTTTGCCGAGACACAGGCGACGATCGCCGAAGGGCAGCGCCTGTTCGATATGCTCGATACGGCGATCGAGGATGACACGACCTTGCTGTCACACGACATCCGCCTGGCCGATGCCGTACTGCTGACGCGCTCCGCCCAGGAAGCCATCGAAACCAACCTGGCCGGGAACCTGGACCTCCTCGACCAGCACTCCGAGTCGTCGAACGCCTTCGCTCAGGGGCGTGCCGAAATCGATCGGCTATGTGGTGAGACTGCGGCGCTTCGGGCGGCAGAACATTGGCACGATCCGCTCACAATCGATGACACTCTGGCGGCGCTTGAGCAGGCGCGGCGGCAGGAAGGGTCATTCTTCAAGTTTCTCAGCGGATCGTGGCGGCGTCTGAAGAAGACCGTCCGCGCGCGATATGATTTCGGCGCTCATGCCGTCGAGCCGAGCCTTACCGCTGTGCTGGAGCGACTGGCGGAACGTCATACGGCCGAGGCGTCCGAAGCCGACGCGCGGCGGGCCTTGAAAGCACGCTTCGCGACTGCGGACGCCGACCGACTGGCGGAAGTGCGCGATACCTGGACAGGATCGACCGCGCAGATGCTGCGCACGCTGATCGAGCATGCAAGGGCTGCTGCCGATCCAGCCGTCCCGATCGCTCGCGAGGCGCAACCTGCTGCGCAAATCGCGGCGCTGAGTGCACTGTGCAACCGGTTCATCGTCCGCGCGGACGAGATGCCGCTTGGCGCGCTCGCCGAGGCCATGCGCGACATGCTGGAAGGCTTGGAGGAACTGCCGGACCTTCTTCCCTTGCTTGCTTCGGTGGATGCTGCCGGGATGCGGATGGCCTTCGCGCTGCGCACCCTTCCTTTTGCCCCGGACGGGATCGAGGCCCATATTTTAAGCGAGGCTTTCACCATCGCCTTGCGGGATGCACCGGAACTCCAGCGGTTCGATGCAGCGGAACTGGCCGCGAGCGCGCGCCGCGCTGCCAAGGCCCGCACGCTGCTCCAGGGCGACAATTCGGCGACCATATTGGCGGTTAACCAGCGCCGTTTCCGCGACAATGTGAAACGCTCGACCCAATCGGTCACGCAGCTCGACGGCCCAGGCCGTGAGTTCAAGAAGGCCTATGCGACCGGTCGCCGCGAGCTGGAACACGAGTTCGGCAAGTCAATGCGCTATCGATCGATCCGCGACTTATCGGACGACGAGACCGGCAAGGTGGTGAGCGACCTCAAGCCGATCTGGTTGATGAGCCCGCTGTCGGTCTCCGATACCCTACCGCTCGACACCTCCCTGTTTGACGTCGTGATCTTCGACGAGGCAAGTCAGATACCGACCGAAGAGGCCGTCCCGGCGCTCAGCCGCGCGCCCCAGGTCATTGTCGTCGGCGACGAAATGCAACTTCCTCCAACCAGCTTCTTCGCGGCGGCTCGGGACGACGAGGACATGCAGGTCATGGCCGAGGAGGACGGCGAACAGGTCGCGATCCTGCTCGATGCCGACAGCCTGCTCAACCAGGCCGGGCGCAGCCTGCCCGCGACCTTGCTTGCCTGGCACTATCGCAGCCGCTCCGAAGCCCTGATCAGCTTCTCCAACGCAGCCTTCTACGATGGGCGACTGATCACAATCCCCGATCTGATGGTCACCGAAGGTGCCGACGACCCTGTGGCGCTCCGCTCGGATGATCCGGTTTCTGCCGCCAGTGCAGTCAATCGGATGCTCGCTCGAGCGATCAGCTTTCATCCCGTTGCAGACGGCGTGTATGACAAGCGGGCAAATGAGCCCGAGGCGCGGCTGATTGCTGGCATGGTCCGCGACATCCTGTTTCGCGAAACAGGCCTGAGCATCGGGATCGTCGCATTTTCCGAGGCGCAACAGGCCGAGATCGAGGACGAACTGGAAGTCTTGGCGAGTGAAGACAAGGCGTTCGGCGCGCGGCTGGAAGCCGAATATACCCGCGAAGATGACGGCCAAATCAACAGCCTGTTCGTCAAGAACCTCGAGAATGTCCAAGGCGACGAGCGCGACGTGATCCTGCTCAGCATCTGCTATGCGCCAGACTCCAACGGCCGAATGGCGATGAACTTCGGCCCGATCAACCAGCGCGGCGGCGAGAAGCGGCTCAATGTGATCTTCAGCCGGGCGCGCCATCATATGGCGGTGATCTCGACCATCCGCGCCGTGGCTATCACCAACACCCACAATGATGGCGCACGTGCCCTGCGCACTTTCCTGGCCTTTGCCGAGGCTCAGGCGCGTGGCGATGTGGAACACGGCCAGGCCGTACTCGCGACGCTAAACCCGGAAGCTCAACGGGTCTTTACCCGTGCCATTCCGCCCGACGCTCTGCGCGAAGCCGTCGCCGATGCCTTGCGGAAGCAGGGACACAAGGTTCGCGCTCACGTCGGGAGCGCCAGCTTTCGCTGCGATCTAGCGATCCTGGCCGACGACGAGCGCGGGTACGCCCTTGGTATCCTGCTTGATGGCCGCGCGAACGAGGCGATCGAAGACCGCTATGTCTTCCAACCTGCAATCCTACGCGCCTTTGGTTGGAAAATCATCGATGTGCCGTCGCATAGTTGGCTGCGCGATCACAAGGCCGTGATCGGGCAAATCGAGGCTGCGCTACGCTGCGACGCCTTCACAGACGACGACCCTTTCGAGGGAGCACCGACGCCCAAGCTGGTCAGCCAGGCTTGGATTGAGGAACCTTCGCCCCCTCTGGAAGAAAGTGACGGTGGCAGCGGATCGGGATTCGCGGAGTTTCAGTTCCGGCAAGGGGCGTCGGATAAGTTCTGGAAGATCGCGGTCAAAGGCTGTGACACCATCATAGTCTTCGGACGCAGCGGGACGAAAGGCAGCACTGTGACTAAAAGCTTCGAGAGCCCGGAGCGCGCCCAGCGTGAAGCTAACAAGCTGGTCGCTGAAAAGAAACGCAAGGGCTACATGGAAATCTGATCGCCTCGCTATGCCAACGATCAGGCCGACCGCCCTCGCCTCCCGACAGTGAGGCCCTCATGGAGGGCGCCATCAGATTCGCCACTCGCGTTGACACCGACTTACTTCAACCTTTGCTTGCATAAGCTTTGTTTCAGCCGGTTAGGATTAAAAGAGCAAATTCGCCGGGAATTTAAGAGGCATCAGATGCCCAAAGCCGGAACAAACAGGCTGAAACCGATCCGAACGCATCACAGCATCCAAGATGCGCAATATCCATGCGGGACGCGACCAGATTGAACAGAACGGTATAATAAAATATCTGGTGAAATACTTATTAGCGAATCCTAGGCCCAATTGACAAAGTTGACCATGATGGCGACTTTGCTTGAATGAAGTTTCGCAACGTCATTGAACCTTGTACGGAAGGGCGGGCCTTCAGGTGTCCATGCTGCCGTTTCGCTACGCTCTCGGAGCGAGGCGGCTATGAGATTTGTCCGGTGTGTTTTTGGGAAGATGATGGCCAAGACGACCATGATGCTGAGTTGGTCCGGGGCGGTCCGAACGGCTCGCTGTCATTGCTTCAGGCGCGGGTGAATTTTGCAGGCTGCGGTGCCTGCGATGTTCGTCACCGCAAAAACGTGCGCCCACCCGCAGACGCTGAATTCTGACGATTCACAAATGGGTTGATCTCCGATTCAAGGCTGCTCTCTGCGGGGAGCGGCGATGGCGCGTGGTGATCTGACCGACGAGGAATGCGACGTGATCGAGGGACTGCTGCCCTCGGAGCGCGGTCGAAAGGCGCGCCCCGCCCATGACAATCGGCAATTTCTGAATGGCATGCTTCATGTGCTGCGTGTTGGCTGCCCGTGGCGCGAAATATATGAACGCTGCGGCAAATGGAACTCGGTCTACATGCGGTTCCGGCGATGGGTCGAGCAAGGCGTCTGGGATGTGATCCTGGCGACGCCAGTCGAGTTCGGGCTGACCGACGACTGGCAAGACATGATCGACAGCGCCACGGTTCGCGGCCACGTTTCGGCAGCGGGCGCTAAAGAGGGACTCATAAGGAGGTTTTTGGTCGATCACGCGGCGGCTTTACGTGCACGGTCCACGCCCGCTGCGACAATCAGGGACGCCCTCCGGCTTCATCCTGACCGGCGGCGAGACCTCGGACTACGGGGCGGTCGATGATCTGATGGCGTTGCCAGTCAACAAGCCCCAAGCTTTGCTGGAAGACAAAGGATATGACGGCGATGCGGTCAGTGTAAACCTGCTGATGCGCGGGATCCAACCGTTCATCCCGCCCAAGGCCAATCGGCGCGAGCCCATAAAAAGCGACTTCCGCCGCTACCGGGACCGCAACCGCATCGAGCGCCGCATGATCGGTCACCTTAAGCATCAACGGCGCATCGCAACCCGCTACGACAAAACTGCGCTCTCGTTCGCCAGCTTCCTAAACCTCGCTGCCATCCGTCGATGGCTACCGAAATTTGTCAACAGGGCCTCGGTTCGAGGCTCTTGCAAGAGCGGTGCAGGATTGCGCAGCCTTGCAGTGACGAGCCGCATCTGAAATGTCGACCCGCTGCATTTGTGCAGATTGCAGAACCCAGCAATTTGATCTCTAAACCGATCTATTGAACGACATGGTATTTGAGGATTGGCCGTGATCAGCGCAAGAATCTTGGAACGAGCGAGGCTACTGAACGACGCGACTGTAACATTATATGATTGGATGGCGGATGATGTTCGAGACGGTCGTAATTTAGTTGCCACGGATCGAAACGGCCTGGAGCTCTGGCGAGCTAAGCCGGTCTTTTACGGGAATGTCACCCGACAGGATTGCTTCACCACAATATCTTGGGACGGAATCAACCTCACGGCCCATACATGGTCCTGCTACAAAGTGGCCGTTGACCCTGACAGCGGCGCGGTCTCGGTTCTAGTGTTTACGAAATAATGCGCCGACAGGCGGCGTCGTTTATGGGCGTTCGCAGTCGATTGTAACAACATTCCACGCCCAAAGGCGCGGGGTGCAGGCGTCAGGGCGGAAGAAGTGTCGCCTATCGCCGCTGCTGCGGATGTTGATAAGCGAGGAACCGTCCGCTGATCTTCGGCGCGGTTGAAAGTGACTAAGCCCCGCGCGAGACGATGCTTGCACCGATGGACACCGTCAGCGGGCATATGCCCGCGTCCTTATGCCCGGAGAGGGGCCAGCATCCGCAGGAAGCCCACCTGCCCGTCTCCACCTCCGCACAAGCGGTCTCGGCACCCGCATCGTCTCGGCGACACATCACCGGAGTCGCTGATCGTCGCCCCTATCTGGAAGACGGCGGCTTTGGTCGTTCACGCGCTCCTGAGGTGGAGAAGGCTCAACCCTCGCGACTCGAACCGCCTGGCAATCCCGTCACCAGAACAAGAAATTTTCTTCTCAGGAAATATGGCAAATCGCGCTGGAAACACTCCTTCATCATCTTGAATTCCGTCAATATGACCCATCCGACGATTAACTTCCCTCTTCCCCGATGTCGCACGGGTCCGAAAATCCGAATTGACAGCATGAGGAAAATAAACTTTCATCATGTGAAAGTAAGAAAGTCGCTGGGTACATGGCGGCATGGAGGGGAACGGATATGGCTCGCATGACGACAATGGCAGTTCTGCTTGCTGCCAGCAGCTTCACCGGAGGACAGGCCCTGGCCCAGGATGGGGCCGGGCGGAGCGGCCCGGGACCAGCGCCGGCCGCAGGCGAAATCATCGTCACTGCTCAAAAGCGCGAGGAGAAGCTGATCAATGTACCGATTGCGCTGACCGCCTTTGCCGGAACCAAGCTGGAAGCTGTGGGCGCGCAAAATCTCGGGGATTTCATCCAGGAGGCGCCGGGACTGGCATTTTACGATCTTGGCACCGGCCAGACGAAGATCGCGATACGCGGCATTTCGACCAATCTTGGCGGCAACGAGAATGGCTATTATCTCGACGAGCTGCCTTTCACATCGGTATCGACCGCGCAATCTCCCGACGTGCGCGCCTGGGATCTGGATCGGATCGAGGTTTTACGTGGCCCCCAAGGCACGTTGTTCGGCGAAGGGTCACTGGGCGGCACCGTGCGGATCATCACGGCCGACCCTGATCTGAACAGCTTCCTTGCCAAGGGCAATGCGCAACTCTCGACGACCGAGGATGGCGGCACCAATTACGGCCTGAAAGCCGCCCTGAACCTACCGATCATCGAAGACCGCCTCGCGGTTCGAATTGCCGGCACGCATGAGCGGCAGAATGGGTGGATCGACGATCCCATCGATGGCCGAAGCAATGTCAATGACCAGAATATAGACACGCTGCGCGTCAAGCTGAAGGCGCGCCCGACCGACTGGTTAACGCTGGGTGGAACCTACTGGTATTATAATGGCCGGTTCCCGTCAGGCAGCCAGGCGACCGACAGTGGAGATCTTCCCGCGTCGCAGCGGGTTTCCGCCAGACTTCGGTATGAGGTCTACAATGGTGTCGCCAACGCGGATCTGGGTTTCGCCGATCTTCTTTACAGCTATGGCCATAACGAACAGACTGCGCCGACCGAAGGCCCATTATTGGGCGGAACGGTCAACATTACCGATATCACCAAGATAGACTCTCATGAGCTTCGCATGTCGTCGCGCGGCAGCGGTCCGTTGAAATGGACGGTGGGTCTCTATCAGCGCACCGCCGTACGCGATAGCAATCTGGTGCTTGCCATATTGGGGCTCGACAATTTTTCGAGCGTGAGCACCAAGGCCCGCGCTGCCTTTGGCGAGCTTACCTACACGCTGCCTTTTGCACCCATCGACCTGACCGCCGGGCTGCGATACTTCACCGACCGTTTGCGCGGATATGATGTGAGTTCGGGCGTCACGACCACCCAGCCCGGGGGAGATTATAAAAGCTGGAACCCGCGCTTCAATATCGCGTGGCATCCTTCGGACGACCTCAATATCTATGCGACCGCGGCCAAAGGCTTTCGGTCAGGTCAGCTGCAACCTGCGAACGCGCAGCAGATCGCACCGCTATTTGGCATCAGCCTGCCGGCGGCCCTCGCATCGGACAGTCTATGGAGCTATGAACTGGGCTTCAAAGCCAATCTCGCCAACCGCATCATATTCCTTCAGGGCGCCATATATCGGATGGACTGGAAGGATGTCGCCGTTAGCTTGCCGATCGCAACGACCGGGCTCAACGGGCTCATCAACTCAAATGGTACAACTTCCACCGGGGTGGAGATGAGCGCGACCGCCCGGGCTACGCCCGAACTGAACCTGACGGTCGGGGGAAGCTATATAGATGCAAGCTATGATGCGGCCGTCGCCGGCACCGGCATCGTCGCAGGCTCGGACGTAGAGGGCATCTCGAAGTTCAGCTTCAATGCATCGGCCCAATATCGTCGCGCTGTCGGCCGCGACACTTTCCTGAACGTGCATCTGGGTTATCAGCATTTCTCGCCGCGGAAAAACACGGCCTTCGCCATCTACAGGCCGAGCGACACGATCGACACCGTCACCGCACGGATCGGCGTGGAGATTGATCGCGTGTCGCTCACGCTCTTTGCCGATAATCTGACCAATGAGCGCGGCGCGACCACCTTCCGCACGGTCCTCCCGGTCACCGCGACAACGGTCGAAGCTTTCGCCCCTCGACTGCGCCCGAGAACGATCGGGATAGAGGGGAGCTTCCGCTTCTAGGCACCGCGCCTGCCTGATCGGTTTGGATGACAGAAAGGGAAGCAGGGGCTAGATACGTCCGACGACATAAGTGAGTGAGAGATGCGCGAGAAAACCGGACGAAAAAGCGATCTGGCCGAAAGCAGGATCAAGGTGGGCGCTGCGATCCGCACGAAACGTGGTGCCGCCGGCCTGTCGCTTGCCGAAGTTGCGGATCGCGTCGGCGTCGCGCTGTCGACCATGTCGAAGATCGAGAATGGCAAGATTTCCACCAGCTTCGAGCGCCTGGAAAGCATCAGTCGCGTGCTCCAGGTCGACATGGCGGAGTTTCTGAGCGCGGGGGGGCCGCCAGCCACATCGGCAGCACAATCCAATGCCTATGGCATGCGGCGCAGCATCACCCGACCTGATGATTGCCCGATGATGGACGCGGGGAGCTATCTGGAATGGTTTCATGCGTCGGACATGCTCCAGAAGCGCTATCAGCCGATCGTGGCGGAGATCTTGATTGATGACATCGCCGATTATGGCCCCTTTACCCAGCATAGCGGCGAGGAGTTCAACTATGTCCTCGAAGGGGAGTTGGAGTTTCACACGGAGATATATGCGCCGACACGGCTGAAGGCGGGATCCAGCATCTATTTTGATGCCGAAATGAAGCATGCGCATATCAAGGTAGGGAAGGATAAATGCCGCATGCTGGCGATCCTATGTCCGCGACAGGAACCTGACGCTTCGATCGAGCGCCAATCGATGCGGGTCGTCGATGCACATGAGGATGGGGACGCCATGCCCGTCCCGCCACGCCGGGCAAGCGGCTGACCTCGCTTCAGCCGTTAGACAGTAGAAAATTCCGGCTCAATTGGAGAGCCGCTCCTTTGGCAGCCGATTGCGGCTGGCGAAGCTGGGCGAACGACGTCCGTCGCCCTTTCAAATTCGAAGATGAGGCACCGAGATAATGCAACGATCCGGCTATTTGGTGAAGGCGGCTGCGAAAGCAGCAAGGCTTGGGGCGCGCGCCTGATGGGACGGTTGTCGCGCGCCTTCAACGTCGCCGATATGCTGGCGCTTGCCCGCCGCGCCTTGCCGCGTCCGATCTTCGACTATCTGGAGGGCGGTGCGGACGATGAACGGACGCTTGCGCGTAACCGGGCGGTCTTTGCGGAATGGGCGCTGGCGCAACGCGCGCTGGTCGATGTCACGACAATTGATACACGGACCGACCTTATCGGCTTCCCGTCCACCATGCCGCTGATGCTGTCGCCCACCGGCATGTCGCAACTTTTCCATGCCAGTGGCGAAATGTCGGTGGCGCGTGCCGCCGCTTCGGCGGGCGTGCCCTATGGGCTATCGACCATGGCAACAACGTCGATGAAGGACATCGCCGCCAGCGGCGCGATGCGCTATTTCCAGCTTTATATGTTCCGTGACCGAGGGCTGACGCAAGCGCTGCTCGAACGGGCTGCGGCGCATGGCTATGGCGCGCTCTGCCTGACCGTCGATACCGCCATCGCCGGCAACCGGGAGCGCGACCTCAGAAGCGGCATGATCATGCCGCCGCGCTTTGGCCTGAACAGCCTCCTGAGTTTCGCCGGCCATCCCCGCTGGTCGCTCGGCGCGCTCCGCAATCGCTCGTTCCAGCTCGCCAATGTGGTCGAACATGTCGGCGACATCGGCCGGCAAGGCACCAGCGTCATCGACTATGTCAACGCGCAGTTCGATCGGTCGGCGGACTGGAGCGACCTCGACTGGCTTCGCAAGCAATGGACCGGGAAGCTGGTGGTCAAGGGTCTGTTGATGGCGGAAGACTGCCGCCGTGCCGCCGACATCGGCGTGGATGCCGTCATCATGTCCAATCATGGCGGCCGTCAGCTCGACGGAACGGGCGCCCCGATCGACTATCTGCCGGCGGCCCGAGACAGCGTGCAGAGCCGCATCCAGCTGATCGTCGACGGCGGCATCCGGCGCGGCACGGATGTGCTCAAGGCCTTGGCGCTGGGCGCAGACGGCTGCTCGATCGGGCGGCCCTATCTCTATGGTCTGGCTGCGGGCGGCGAGGCTGGCGTCGCCCATATCCTGTCGATCCTCCGGAAAGAGATTGAGCGCGGCATGACGCTGATGGGCCGCACCCGCATCGCCGACATCAGAAGCACGGACATAAACCACCTCAACGAATTTCACGCCCAGCCACAGGGCAGCACCGTCGGGAGATCATCATGACTAGCTGGACGAGCTTTGCTATCGAGGCCGATGATCGGGACTGCCCCAGCCTCGCCTTCGTCGCCGGCGAGAGGCTCTATGCCGCACCGGCAGAACGGGACCGCGTCGCAGCTGTGCTCAAGGCCTCGGGCTTCGAAGGCAAGGCCGGGCGGTGGCAGGATATTGTCGGGAACGGCACAGCCGGAGCGCGTCTGATTGTCGTAGGGCTTGGTGGCAAGGACGATCCGGATCGATGGCGGAACGCTGGCGGACATGTGGTCGAGGCAAGCCGCGCCCTTTCCATCCCCGTCCTACGCCTGCCCCCGTCCGCCGATCTGCTGAGCAAAAGCCAGTATGTCGATCTTCTCGAAGGCATATTGTTGCACGGCTTCCGGCTCGATCAGGGGCGGCACGCCGCTATTCCCGGACAGTTTGACTCCACTCTGCTCGTGCATGAGGAGGATGTCGCCCTGGCCGAGGAAGCACGGCAACGCACGACCCCGGTTAACCGCGCGCGCGCCTGGGTGGAGCAGCCGGCTAATCTGCTGACGCCCGCGACCTTCGCTGATGAGGCGGAGGCGGCGCTGACGCCGTTGGGCGTGATCGTCCGCAAATTCGGTCTTGAAGACCTGGTGAAGCTCGGCGCGGGCGGGATAGTCGCGGTCGCGGGCGGCAGCACCAATGAACCCCGATTGACGATAGCGGAGTGGCGAGGTGCACCGGATCAGGATGGCTGGCACGCAGCCTTTGTGGGCAAAGGACTGACCTTCGATGCTGGTGGCCTCAATCTCAAGACCCGGCCCCATATCGCCAAAATGAAGTTCGACATGGCCGGCGGAGCCGCTGTGCTGGGCGCTGTCGAGCGGCTCGCACGGCGCCGGGCAGCGGTCAATGTCGTCGCGATCGTCCCCATGAGTGAGAATAATATCGACGGCAATGCCTATCGGCCCGGCGATGTCATCACATCGATGGCGGGCCTGACGATTGACGTTCAGGACACGGATGCCGAGGGCCGGATCGTGCTGGCGGATGGCATCTGCTATGCGTCTACCAACTATGACCCGGAATTCATCGTCGATGTAGCAACCCTTACCGGTTCGATCATGGGTGTACTGCACGAAGATTTCGCCGGCCTGTACACGTCGGACGATGAACTGGCGGAGCAGTTGATGGACGCGGGATCCGCCACGCAGGAAAGCCTCTGGCGACTGCCGCTGGTCAGTGCGCAGGATTATCTGGTGGAATCGTCCGTTGCCGACGTCTCGAACCTGGGCGCTCCGGGCTGGTTCGGCGCGGGCATGGGATCGCCGACAGCCGGTGCGAAATTCATCGAGAAATTCGCGAAGGACCATCGCTGGGCGCATATCGACATGGCTGGCACCGCCTGGGCAACCCGGAGATCCTCGCGGTCGGGTGCGGGCGCTACCGGCTTCGGCGTGGCGCTGCTGGATCATTGGGCAGAACAGCTGGCTAACAGGCAACCGGAGGGGGAAGCATGACATCCTCCCACTCTCCTGCGGATGCTGCGGAGCAGCGCGCGCCGGCCTCTGCCTGGTACGCGCTCGGGGTGCTCGTACTGACCACCCTCTTCGCTTTTGTAGACAAACAAATCCTGACGCTGCTCGCCCCATCTCTGCAAAAATCGCTCGGATTCAGTGATCTCCAGCTGGGGGCACTTCAGGGTCTGGGCCTTGCGATTTTCGCCAGCATCGCCTGCTATCCATTCGGCTGGCTGGCCGATCGCTTCGGCCGGCGGTTGCTGCTTGCGATCGGCGCCGCCATATGGGCCTTGTCGACCGCTGCCTGTGCATTCCAGAACAGCTTTACCGGCCTGTTCATCGCGACAATCGGCGTCGCTGTGGGGGAGGCAGGTCTCGGCCCGATCATTTTCGCCATGATCCCGGACCTGTTCCCCGAGCGGCAGCGGAATACCGCCAACTTCATCTATTTCGCCGCAGCCCTGCTTGGCGCGGCGGCGGGCCTGGCATTGGGAGGGGCGACGTTGAGCTGGGTCGATGCGATCCAGCATAGCCTGCCGGATCCACTCGGCTCGATGGAGGCCTGGCGGATCGCCTTGCTCCTTGTGGCCGCCCCCGGACCCATTTTCGTCGGCTTGATCCTGTCCATCCGCGTCGCGGCGGACAAGCGGACCTTGACGACGACAGTTGCTGGCGCAGAGCGCGGAGCAATCGCGCTCATTCCTTTCGTGCGCGATAATTGGAAAACGCTGGCCTGCATATTGGGTGCGATCGCCGCCTACAGCCTGCCGCTCAACTCGACATTCATATGGCTGCCTCTGGCAATGCCGCGCATCTTCGGCACGGATCCAGCCAGCGTCGGTGTTCAGATGGCTATAGCGCTGGCTCTGGGCACGATTGCAGGCCTGATCCTGCCGCCGCTCGCCAACAAGATACTCGGCAAGACTTCCCCCTTGAGACCTCTTCAACTGGCCCGCGCTTTCCTTGCCTGCGCCATCTTGCCCACCTTGTGCCTCCTCAATCCGACGGCGCCCTGGCAGGTCTATGCGGCGGCAGGCTGTCAGGTGATGCTGGGGCTGGCGACGGCCGCGCTCATGCCCGGCATCCTCCAGCAAATCGCGCCCAAGCCGATGCGCGCGCGGATCCTGGCCATGCTCGGGATCGTCAGCGGGATCAGCACCGGCCTGTCGCCTTTGCTCGTAGGCGCCGTCTCGGGGCAGATCGACGGAGCGCGTGGCATCATGACCGCCATCGTCATCGTCGGCCTGCCCGGGTGGGTGATCGGTTTTGCCCTGCTCACCGCCGCCCGCCGGCCTTTCCTGTCCACCATTGCAGCGGTCGCAAGCATCGACAGGGATGAACAGCGCGCCTTGGCCAGGGTGGAAGAGGCGTCTCAAGCATGATGGTGCAACAACGCCAAAGGATGAGTGAAGATGATCCCGCGTTCCCGTAAGACACTTCCTGACGGCCGCACCCTTTCCTATCTGGACCTGGGCGACCCAGCAGGAATACCCTGCCTTTTCACCATCGGATCGCCGTCAACCGCTGTCGGAGGGATTGCTTTTGCGGACGCTGCCCGGCGTGCCGGCATTCGTCTCATCTCGGTGGACAAGCCCGGCTATGGCGGATCGACCCGCGTTCCGCGACGCCATCTTCAGGCCTATGGTGAGGACCTTCGTGATCTGGCCGATGCTTTGGGGTTGCGGAATTTCGCTCTGATCGGTCAGTCCGGTGGTGGCCCGCACGCCTTGGCGGCTGCCCATATTCTGCGTCGACGCGTCTCTTCGCTGTGCCTGCTCTCCAGCTTCGGTCCGGTGACGGAGGCTTGGGCAGCCCAAGGCGTCAATCCGTTCATCAAATGCATTTCATGGATCGCGCGCAAAGCCCCTCCCCTTCTTGTCCTGCCCATCGCGCTGCTGCGGCTGAGCAGTGGTGACGCCGAACGAACTGCGCGGATGGTCAAACGGCGGGCGCCGAAGATGAACGCGCACCAGCGCGCGGCGGTCGAGGATCCCAACGCAACCTTTATCTTCAAGGGATTGGAGGAGGCATTTGCCGACGGCCTTGGCGCCGCTTCAGATGAATTTCATGCGCTCAGCATCCCATGGACGTTCAACCTGCGCGATATCGAAGTCAGCACCGACCTGTGGCACGGCACGGAAGACGAGTCCTGTCCGATCGGAATGGCGCGTGGGTTGGCCGAGCGGCTTCCCCATGCAAAACTTCACGAACTGGAGGGTCTTGGTCACGGCTTCTTCAGTGCTGAGCTGGACGCCGCCATGCGCGTCATCAGGGACAAGCATATCAAGGCCTTTGCTTAGCAGAGCAAAATGTCTGGCGAGCAAAGCCGGCGCGCTGAGGGTCCACCTTCCCCCCATGCCCCCGCCAGCATTTCGTCGCCGGCAGTGCGGCGGGGCCGACTGAGGCCACGCCGCACAACGCATCGCGCAAAGTCTCCCGCTAACCCAAGCTCACCGCCCCCCCTGGGCCATGCACTGCCACGCATCCTGACAGGCCGGCTTCGCCACTTCCTCCGAGAAGAAGCCGTCCGCGCCGAAGGCTGTATCGCTGCCCTCCTTCGCCTGCTCGCCCGGCGCCCAGGCGATCCGCACGTCCGTCAGGCGGCTCGGCGTCACCATCGGGATGAAGGCGTCCGCCGGCATCGGACCGATCCCCGGCAGGACGGTCAGGCTGCCCGGCTCGAAACGGATCTGATAATTGCCGCCGGCCGTCAGGCTACCCTGCCCGATGGCATAGGCACCGGGCGCACTCTCCCGCATCGCATCGGTCGCCAGTACGCCGCTCAGCCCGTCGTCACCCACCAGGCCCAACCCGCCGACCCGATAGGTAAGCGGCGGATTATCCTCGTTGAAGAAGCGCCGCTGATCGTCGGCCGCGATGGTGATGGGCCGCGGCGTGATACTGGCGGTCACCGGACCGATCATGCCCAGGCTGTAATTGCCGGCATCCGCGCCGAACAGCCCGATGCCGCTCAAGCTCACCGCCTTGCCGTTGCCGACATTGCGATCGGCGAAGGTGAAGCTGCCACCGGCGCCGACATCGTCCCCGAACAGCACGCCGGTCAGCAGGATCTGCCCGTCGGCCGTGCGCGTGCCGTCATAGATTTTATCCCGCGCGCTGGCCGTGCCCGTCAGCGCCCGTGGGGTGATCCTCAGCATGCCGCCCGTGAAGCTCAGCGCATAATTGCTGCCCGCCGACAGGCTGCCCTGCGTAATGGCATAGCCGCCAACATTGCTCTCCGTTCCGGCCAGCGTCGCCAGCACGCCCGAGAGCGTATCGCCGTTCACCAGCCCCTGCCCGCCGACCGTGTAGCTCAGCACCGGATTGGCATCGCCATAGATGCGGCTGAAATCATCCGCCGTGATCGTCAGCGCGCGCGGGGTGATCGTCAGCGCGGTCGCATTGCCCGATGCCTGGCTGGTGGTCAGCGTGTAGTTGCTGCCGGCGGACAGGCCCGATCCAGTGATGGAATAGCTACCTACATCGGAGCTGCTGCTCGCGGCCGTGCTCCAGATCGCGGTGCCGCTCAACATATCGCCGTTGACCAGACCGTCGACCGCATAGCTTCCCGACAGGCCGGTCGGCGTGTCGCCATAGCGACTGCTCGACGCGTCGGCGGTGTAGAGGATGTTCAAGGCACGCGGCGTGATCGTCAGCGTGCCGCCCGTGAAGCTCAGCGCATAGTTGCTGCCCGCCGACAGGCTGCCCTGCGTGATCGCATAGCTACCGACACTGCTGCCGGTGCCCGCCGGCGTCGCCAGCACGCCCGAGAGCGTGTCGCCATTCACCAGCCCCTGCCCGCCGACTATGTAGGTCAGCACCGGATTGGCCTCGCCATAGATGCGGCTGAGATCATCCGCCGTGATCGTCAGCGCGCGCGGCGTGATCGTCAGCGCCGTGGCGTTGTCTGATGCTTGGCTGGTAGTCAGCGTATAATTGTTGCTCGCCGACAAGCCCGACCCGCTGATCGCATAGCTGCCCACGCTGGACCCGCCGTTCGCCGTCGTACTCCAGGTTGCGGAGCCGCTCAGCATATCGCCATTGACGAGGCCGTCGGCCGCATAGCTGCCCGACAGACCGGTCGGCATATCGCCATAGCGGCTGCTTGCACCGTTGGCGGTGTAGAGGATGCTCAGGGCACGCGGCGTGATCGTCAGCGTACCGCCCGTGAAGCTCAGCGCATAGTTGCTGCCGGCCGACAGGCTGCCTTGCGTAATCGCATAGCCGCCGACATTGCTGCCGGTGCCCGCCAGCGTCGCCAGCACCCCCGAGAGCGTATCGCCATTGACCAGCCCCTGCCCGCCGACTGTGTAGGTCAGCACCGGATTTGCATCGCCATAGATGCGGCTCAGATCATCCGCTGTGATCGTCAGCGCGCGCGGGATGATCGTCAGCGCGGTCGCATTGCCCGATGCCTGACTGGTGGTCAGCATATAGTTGCTGCCGGCCGACAGGCCCGATCCAGTGACCGCATAGCTGCCGACATTGGAGCTGCTGCCCGCCATCGTGCTCCAGATCGCGGTGCCGCTCAACATATCGCCATTGACCAGCCCGTCGACCGCATAGCTGCCCGACAAGCCCGTCAGCGTGTCGCCATAGCGGCTGCTCGACGCGTCCGCGGTGTAGGTGAGGCTCAGCGCCTTGGGCGTGATCGCGGCGGTGGTCGCGGCGATCGTGCCCAGGCTGTAATTGCCCGCGTCGGTGCCGCTCAGCGCCGCGCCCGACAGGCTCACCGTCTTGCCGGTCCCGGCATTCTTGGTGTCGAAGGCATAGCTGGCGCCGGCGTTGACGCTGTCGCCCGACACCACGCCCGACAGGGCGATGCTGCCGCTCGCGGCGGTGGTGCCGTCATAGACCTTGTCCTGCGCGCTCGCGGTGCCGGTCAGCGCCTTGGGCGTGATCGCGGCGGTGGTCGCGGCGATTGTGCCCAGGCTGTAATTGCCCGCGTCGGTGCCGCTCAGCGCCGCGCCCGACAGGC
>DAMDPH010000026.1:29192-31577 GCA_032082785.1 Sphingobium sp.
TGCCGTCATAGACCTTGTCCTGCGCGCTCGCGGTGCCGGTCAGCGCCTTGGGCGTCACACTGATCGTGCCCGTGCCGCCAAAGCTCAGCGCATAGCCGTTCGCGCCGGCCAGCGTGCCTTGCGTGATGGCATAGGGTCCGCTCGCGACCGTGGCGCGTTCGGCCAGGCCGGCGGAGGACAGCGCGCCGCTCAGCGCCCGGTCCGCGCCGTCGCCCAGATAGGCGCCGCTCACCGCGGCCTGAAGGCCGCTGATGGAATAGAGGCCGCCCTCCGCCCCCGCCAGGGCCGTGCCATAGGTCTTGCTGTAATCGGCGGTGGCGACGGTCGCGGTCGGCTGCCAGGCGAAGACATAGCGGTTGCCGGTGGCGCTGACCGCCGCGTCGGCGGCCACATTCCACACCGCCTGATTGCCGCTGTCCAACCCGCCATAGACGTTGTTTTGAGGATCGGCGGCATAGACCAGCCAGCGCTTGCCGCTGGCGACGTCCAGCACGGTCGCGCCGGCATTGTTGATGAAATCGCCGCGCGTGATCAGCATGATGTCGCCGCCGGTGGAGGTGACGCTCCCGCCATTGGCCAGCGTCAGATTGCCGCTCGCCACATCGAGCTTGATGTCGCCGCTGGCCGCGATGGCGCTGTCCAGCGTGAAGGGACCGGCGGCGCGGATGACGAGAGTGCCGGCGGCGGGGCTGGCGGACAGCGCCGCGAAGGGCAGGCCCGCGCTGTTCGACGCCTTGGTCGCGAAGGACCAGAGGCCCTGCGTCAGGTTGAAATTCTCCACCCCGGTAGCGGTGCTGGCGAACTGGTCGTCATAGTGCGCGCCGGCGACGCTGCTGGCGCCGCTGGCCGTCAGCGTCGCGCCCAGTGCCATGCCGGACAAACTGCCCTTGTCGAGCAGGACATAATAATAGCCATTGGCCCCGGTGCCAGCGGTCCAGCCGGTAGGATTGCTCCCGTCGTAGAGCGCGACGTTGCCGCCCGCCAGCTTTGTGCCATTGGCGGCATAGGCGAAACCGCTGATCGCCTCCACGCCATCGGGGTGGAAGCTGGCGAGCCATGGGTAAAGACCGCTGCCCTGTGCAAAGCCGCTTCCCGTGCCGAAGGTCACGCTGCCATTTTGCAGCTGCGCGGTGGTCTGGGCGGTGCCTCCGGAGGACGTGGTCTGCCCGGTCGTGTCGCTGTCATAATAGGCGTTGCTGATGGTAGCGGTGGCGGACCCGAGGCCGATCAGGCCGCCGACATCCGTGGTCCCGGATACCGTGCCAGTGGCATAGGCGTTGCTGAGGGTGAAACCGGCGCCGCCAGTCTCGACCCGGCCGATCAGGCCGCCCACCTCCTGTACCCCGGACACGGCGCCCATCGCATAGCTGTCGGTGACTGTACCGCCGTTGATATAGCCGACCAGGCCGCCGACATATTGATGCGCCGACACTGCGCTGGTGGCATAGGCGTTGCTGATGCTGGCATTGTCGACCCGGCCGATCAGGCCCCCGGTTGCGCCGGCGCCCGATACCGTGCCGCTGGCATGGACATTGCTGACGCTGCCGCCATAGGCCCGACCGATGAGGCTGCCGACAAAGCTCCTGCCGCTGACCGATCCTCCGACCAAGCCGATATCGCGGACCGTCGCATTTTGCGTAACGCCGAACAGGCCAAGATAATAATTTTCCGGCAGATTGTCGGTGCCGCGCTCGATGCGCAAATTGCTGATGACATGGCCAAGGCCGGTAAAGGTGCCGGTAAAGCGGTTCGTGTCATTCCCCACCAGCGCCGTGCTATAAGTGGTTCCGCTGGTGTCAAAATCGGTCGCCAGCGCATATTTGCCGGCCAGCCCCGTGCTGTCGATGGCGTCAATCGCGACCGTCGAATAGAGCAGCGTATAAGCGTCGCCATTGATGCTGAGCGATCCGCCATTGTCGGTGCCGCCGAAATCCAGGCTCGCGCCCTCGGCGAAGCGATAATCGCCCGCGGCCCCGGTCTTCAGCGTCACCGCATTGCCATTGGCGGCGCTGATCATGCGGTTGATCGACAGGTTGCCGGCGCTCGCCAGAGTGAGCTCCTGCCCGCTCGCCAGCGTCAGCGCGCTGTCGACGGTCAGGTCGCCCGCCAGCGTCGTGACGCTGGAAATCCGGTCGGCGACGATATCGCTGTCGATGGTGAAGCCATTGCCGGCGATAAGGCCCAGATTGGGAATATTCGTGGCAAGGCTGCTCGCCAGCGTCGCGCCGAACACGGGGGCAAAGTCCGCCTGCACCAGGCTGCTCTTCACCGCGTCGGTGCCCAATGTCCGCACGCCGTCGCGAATGTCGAAGCCGCTGACGCCCGCTGCGCCGACGCTCACCCCGCTCTGCTGCCGCGCGCCGCTGGGCGCGGTGGCGCCCGCCA
>DAMDPH010000027.1:0-29851 GCA_032082785.1 Sphingobium sp.
GACCGGCGCGGCGGCGAGGCGCGCGCGCGGCGAGCTGCCTTCGATGGTCGCGGTCCAGGCAGTGGTGGGGCTGGCGCTCAGCGCGACATGGCCCACGGCTTTGGACGATGCGCCGCCCGGCTGCGCCCAGTCGCTGTTGACGACCGGCGCGGGCAGGCTCACCGGCACATCGGCCAGCGTCGGATCGACCTCGACCCCCTGTTCGTTGGTCAGGATCGCCACGCGATTGCCGACCACCGGCGTCTTGGGGCCGCCCTTCTTGCCGCCGATGATCCCGCATCCCGCGAGCATCGCCACCATCGCGGTCAGCGCCACGGCGCGCTTCACAGGCGCGAACCTCTTCTTGCTCTGCATTGCCATGCGCTCTTATCCCTGTACCGGCTCAGCGGGCTCTTCCACCGCGTCGATTCCCAATAGCCCGGCCATCTGTCGCGCACGTGAACGGATCGACTGCGGCACCGTCTCGTCCTTCGCCATGGCGGCGAAGAGCGGGCCGGCAAGGTCGGGCTTGCGCATCTTCATATAGGCGATCGCCACCAGTTCGCCGGCGCTGCCGAACCAGGGATTGCCCGCGACGGCCAGCGGCTTCAGCCGTTCGACCACCTGCTCGGGCTTCAGGCTCTCATATTCCACCGCGGTCTGGCGGATCAGCGCCAGGTCGCGATAGGGCTGGTCCAGCTTGGTGTCGGCGGCCATCGCGGCATAGAGCGCGGCCGCGCCCTTGGCATCGCCCTTGCGCGCGGCAAGACCGGCCTTGAGCAGCTGCGCGGAGGCGCGATAGCCCGGCTGGTCGGCCTGCGCCATGGCTTCGATCTGCTTGGCATCGGGCGTGCCGCCGCCTTCGGCCGTGGCGATCAGCTTGTCCATATCCTCGGACACGGCTTCCGACTGGGTCTTGCTGTGATGCTGCCAATAAAGCCAGCCGCCGAACGCCACCAGCCCGATGACGAGGGCGGCCGCGATCCAGCGGCCATATCGTTGCCAGAAGGTCAACAACTGATCCTGGCGGACGGCCTCATCGACCTCGCGCATGAAAGCTTCGCTATTTTGCGGCGTCAGGGCCACGAGAATCTCCGAGAAAAATCCGTAATACTGCCGGAAGGCGCGATCTTTAGCGGCGGCGGGGCCGCGCGCAAATCACTTTTTGGGTCGATAGACCTGATCAACGGTCGGAAAGGCCCGGCTGCGCACGTCCGACGCATAGCGTTCGGCCGCATTGCTGATTGTTTCCGCGATGTTGTCATAGCGCTTCACGAAGCGGGGCACGCGCTCGAACATGCCCAGCATATCCTCCGCCACCAGCACCTGCCCATCGCAGCGCGCCGATGCGCCAATGCCGATCACCGGCACGTCGACACTGGCGGTGATGATGTCGGCCAGCTCCTCCATCACCCCTTCGACCACCATCGAAAAAGCGCCGGCGCCGGCCACCGCGCGGGCATCGCCCAGGATCTTGGCATGTTCCTCCTGGCTCTTGCCGCGCGCGCCATAGCCGCCCAGCGCGTTTACCGCCTGCGGGGTGAGGCCGATATGCGCCATCACCGGAATGCCGCGCTGGGTGAGAAAGCGGATCGTCTCCGCCATCGCCTCGCCCCCTTCCAGCTTGACCCCGGCCGCGCCGGTTTCCGCCATGATCCGGCTGGCGCTGGCAAAGGCCTGCGCGGGCGAGGCTTCGTAGCTGCCAAAGGGCATGTCGACCAGCACCAGGCTATGATAGCTGCCGCGCACCACCGCCGCGCCATGGGCGATCATCATGTCGAGCGTCACCGGCAGGGTGGAGGGCAGGCCGTAAATCACCTGACCCAGCGAATCGCCGACCAGCAGCATGTCGCAATGCGGATCGAGCAGCTGCGCCTGCCGTGCGGTATAGGCGGTCAGCATCACCAGCGGCTCCGCCGTCGCCCCCTCCGATTTGCGCCGCTGGATCGCCGGCACGGTCAGCCGCTTCATCGGCGCAGGAGTGGGATTGGCCCGGCTGGTCGCGGTGTCGAGGGTGAAAGTGGTAGACATGGCGGCGGTCTAGCCCAGCAGCGGGCAGGGTGCAAATAAGGCGAAATCAAGGGCGCGGCTCCTCAAAATGCCCGCCGCACCGTCAGGCCATAGCTGCGCGGGTCGCCCGGCTGGCCGGCGATCAGGCCGCTATTGTTGGGCGTCGTCGCCAGCAGCTCCATATAATCGGTGTCGAACAGGTTGCGCACCCAGCCATAGAGGGCGAAGCGGCTGCCCGCGCGATAGCCCAGGCGCAGATTGGCGAGCGCATAGCCTTTCACGTCGAAGTAGGCGGAGCGTGAGGCGTTGGAGGAGAAGGTCGAGCGGTAGCTGCCGTCCCAGCCCAGGAAAAGCTGCCCTTCGCCGCCAGACAGGCGCGTCGGCACGGTGACTTCCGCGCCATAGGAGAGGGACCAGCGCGACAGGCCCGGCAGCCATTGGCCGGAAATGTCGCAGCTTGCCGGACTGGCCGATCCGCCGGACAGTTCGGGCGGGCAGGGGGCGTTGGCGAAGTCGCGATAGGTGGCGTCGGTATAGGCGCCGCTGGCATAGGCGCTGATCCGATCCGACGGGCGCAGCGTCAATTCCGCCTCGACCCCGCGCGATCGCACCTTGCCGGCATTGGCGAGATAACCGCGCAGCACCGCATTCTGCCCATTGTTCACGATCGCCTGATAATCGGCGATATCGGTCCAGAAGCCGGTGAGGTTGAGCGTCGCGCGCTCGCCCCAGAAGCGGGTCTTGAGGCCCAGCTCGACATGATCGACCGTCTCCGGCCGCACCGTCGCCACCGCCAGCTGCGGCACGCCCTGCGCGTCGAGCGGCACGCCGTTGAGGTTCAGCCCGCCCGATTTGAACGCCCGCGCATAGGTGGCGTAGAGGAGCAGCGTGGGGCCGGCCTTGTAAGAGGCGGTGATATCGTAGGAGAGGTTCCAGTCGCTGAAGCGCCGCTCGAAATATTGCGGCGCCAGCACCCCGCGCTGTGCCACGATCCAGGGGTCGGCCGCATAGGGGCCGCTGAACAGCACCGGCTGCCGCGTGCCGTCCGATGCGGTGCCGGTCACGACGCTGTCATAGCGCCCGACCTTGCGATCATAGTTGAGGCGCAGCCCCGGTTGCAGTGCCAGCCGATCGCTGATGTGCCAGCTCAGCTGCCCGAAGAGGGCGGCGCTGCTGTTTCTCAGGCGAATATCATTGTCGGCGGTAAGCCCGTCCAGCACGGCGGGATCGGCGGCGAGCGGGCTGGTCGGGTTCAGCAGCCAGGCGCTGGCGTCCGGCCCCTGTATCTGGCTGCCGCTGGTGCGGACGCTCTGGTGAAAACCGAACAGGCCCGCGACGATGTCGATCCGCCCGCCCTGCCGCTCAAAGCGAAGCTCCTGCGTCCATTGTTTCTGCTGCGTCGGATTTTGCGAGCGGGTGGTGACGGCAAGGCCGGTAAAGTCGCGGTCGTTGGACGGCTGCCAGTCCCAATAGCGATAGGCCGATACCGAAGTCAGCGTGCCGGCGCCCACATCCCACTTCGCCCGAACCGACGCGCCGCCCATCTCGTTGCGGGCGCGCAGCGGCGCGTCGAGGTCGGTCAGCCGGTCATAGGGGTTGCTGCTCGGCACCTGATAGCCGATCGCCTGCGTCAGCGCCGGATATTGGCGGCGCGGGTCGCGCTGCGTCGGGCCATAGCCGGCATAGATTTGCGCGCAGCAGGGCGGGTTCTGGAGATTATAGTCGCCCGACAGGGTGACGCGCAGGCCCTCGCTGGCCTCCCACAGCAGCGCCCCGCGTAGCCCGCGAAAATCCTGGCCATTCACATGATCGCCGGTAGCGACATTGTAGATCGTCCCGCGCCGGTCGGTGAGGCTGGCGCCGATGCGGACCGCCACCCTGTCGGACAGCGGGCCGGACACGGACGCCTTGGCCTGCCGGAAAGCCAGATTGCCGACCGATAGCTCCGCCACCGCTTCGGGCGAGAAGCTGGGCGCGCGGCTGCGGATGTTGATCGCGCCTGCGGTGCTGTTCTTGCCATAGAGCGTGCCCTGCGGCCCGCGCAGCACCTCCACCTGCTCGATATCGACAAAATCGAGCGCGGCGGCCGCGACCCGGCTATAATAGACCTGATCGATATAGAGGCCTACGCCCTGTTCAATCCCGTCGTTGGTGAGGCCAAGCGGCGCGCCCAACCCCCGGATATTGACCGAACTGTTGCGCGGATTGGTGGAGTAGAATTGCAGCGTCGGCTGCAATTGCTGCAACCGCTGGATGGAATAGCTGCCGGTCTGTTCGATCTGCTCGGCGGTCAGCACTGAAACCGCCAGCGGCACGTCCTGCACCGCTTCGGCGCGGCGGCGGGCGGTGACGAGGATGGGGGCGGCATCGCCCGGCACGGCGGCTTCGGGGCCTGCGTCGGTCGTCGGGTCGGCTAGGGCGTCGCCGGGCAAAGGCGCGGCAGCGGATGCGCTCGCCACGCCGGCGAGCAACAGGAAAGGCGCAATCATGCGTGTCACCCCTTCAAAAGGCGGGTTGCTGGTGATCGCGGCCGTTCCGGTGGTCCGGTCAAAGCCGATAGGGCGGGGCCTGGGAATGCGGCGCCCCGGTGCCGAAGTCGTTCCACCGATCAGGCGGAAAAGCGGGTCTTTTCCGTCACATCGATCTGCACCACCCGCGCATCATGCACGGTCAGAGTGATCGATCCGAACCGCAACGCCGTCAGGGCATCGCGCAATTTGGCGAGGCTGGCGGCGATGTCGGGACGGGTCTCGGCCATCGGGTCGCTGGCTATGGGCTTATGCATGGAACCTCCTCGCCCTCTTTATCTCAACCTATGAGATAGACAAAAAAGCAAATATCGCATGGTTGCAAGCTCCGCTTCGCACCGGGCGATTGCGTCAGGGGCGGGGTGGTGCGACAGGCCTGCTCGCGCTGCGCGCGAGGGCGGCGGCGGGGCGCATCGGATGCGGGGCGCTCATCTGCTCCTGCGCCCGATCGATCAGCCGTTCCAGCAAGGCCTGCCCAAAGGCCCAGTCGCCCAGACGGGACTCGGCATTGATATGGCCGCACCGGCCGGCATCGACACATTCGCTACCCCAATATTTCCCGATACTATGGGCGCGCTCGTAGAAAATATAGGGATCGTCGCGGCTCGCCACCAGCAGGCTGGGGAAGGGCAGCGGCGCTTGCGGCGTGGGACCGAAGCCGCCGATCGTCTCCGGCGTTTCCATCCGGTCGCAATCGGGTGGCGCGACCAGCAGTGCGCCGGCGACCGGCCAGCCATAGGCCTGACTTTGCAAAGCCCCCCAGCAGGCGACGGCAAGGCAGCCCAGGCTGTGTGCCGCCAATATGACCGGCCCCGGCGTGGCGCGGATCGCCGCGTCGAGCCGTGTCACCCAGCTGTTGCGGTTGGGGCTGGCCCAGCTGCCCAGATCGACGCGATGGCAATCGCCCCGCTTGCGCTCCCAACGGCTCTGCCAATGATCGGGTCCGCTATTGTTCAGCCCGGGAATGGTCAGCACGACCGGCTGGCATGTCTCGCCGGACAATCCGGATCGCTCCATGGTCCTATCCTCTTCCTGTGAGGGGGAAAAGGTAACTCTAGTTACGTAGTAGACAATTGATAAGCGTTTGAATGTGGAGGATTTCAGGCAGGCGGAAAACGGGCCTATACCTCCCTGTCCAGCTCGACGGAAGAGCAGCATTGCGCTAATAGATAGCATGATATATATCATGGTAAGTAAAGAGGAGGTCCCCTATGCCTTTATCGGTGTTCGCCACCATCACCCCCAAGCCGCAGCATCTCGATGAGGCCCGTTCCGCCATCCGCGCCATCCTTGAGCCTACGCGAGCGGAAAGCGGTTGCCTGACGTTCGAGCTGCATGACGCCCTTCAAGGAGGCCAGTTGCATCTCTTTGAAATCTGGACCGATGAGGCGGCTTTGGAAGCCCATCATGACCAGGCTTATACCAGGGCCGTGTTCCGGCAATATGAAGACTGGCTCGCCGAACCGCCGGCCATCACCCTCATGCGCCCGGTGGCATGAGGCCATGGCAAGGGCATTGATCGCGGTGATGGAGGCCACCCTATGTTTTTCCTGAAGGAGCTTCCCTCTCGTCAGATGATCGACGGCTATGCCGGCACCTACGGCGTTGCGACGGATGCTATCGCAGACGGACTGTCCATGATGCGGCGCGCCAGCCTGCTGATCCGCCGTCTGGAAAGCTATTTCGCGCAGCATGGGCTATCGCAGCTGCGCTTCCTGTTCCTGATCGTCATCGACCGCGAGCCGGAGCGTGACACGCTGACCGTCGGCGAAATCACGACCCGCCTCGATGTGGCAGGCCCGATCGTGGCGCGCACCCTTCACGGGCTTGCTGCCGAAGGTCTGGTCGAAGTGACAAGGGATGAGGTCGACGCACGGAGCAAGCATGTCGGGCTGACCGATCAGGGCCATGTCCTGTTGAAGCAGCTGCTTCCCGGCTATTTCGCGATCATCGCCGATGAAATGGCGGCCGCAGGATGATGGCGCCGGCAACGATCGGCGAGGCAAAAAAATAGGCCAACACCTGTCTCACCCCTGTAGCAGTTAAGCACCCGCCGGGCCGTCACGCGACCCGGCGGCATGGCTCACCAGGGGTAGATAAGCCCATAATATTGATAGACGTTGCGGCCGTAGCGATCGTCATAATCGGGCCGCTGATCGTCGCCATAGCGGGGGGCATTGTCCAACACCTCCTTGTCCAGCTCGACAACATAGCCGCCCTGATCCGTGTCATAGTTCAGCATCGACCAGGGCAGCGGATAATGTTCATTGCCCATGCCCAGAAAGCCGCCAAAGGACATCACCGCATAGCGGACCTGCCCGCTGCGCTTGTCCACCATGAAATTGGCGATGCGCCCGAGCTTCTCACCCTCCTTGTTATAGACGGCGGTGCCCTCCACCCGGTCCGACGCGATCAGGTCGCTGCGGTTCACCATACTGATGTCGGTCATCGTCACTCTCCTGAAAAATTTATCTCCTATCAATGCAACCGAGGGGAACGCTCGATTGTTCCTCGCTCTTTCCCGACAGGAGTAGATGATGAAGATCAACCGCAGCGGTTCCGCCAGCTGGACCGGTGGCCTTAAGGATGGGACGGGCGCCATCTCCACCCAGAGCGGCGCGCTCAGCGACTATCCCTATGGCTTTGCCACTCGGTTTGAAGGCGTGCCCGGCAGCAATCCCGAGGAACTGATCGGCGCCGCTCATGCCGCCTGCTTCACCATGGCGCTCTCGCTCATTCTGGGCGAAGCCGGGCTGAAGGCGGACCGCATGGACACCAAGGCGGTCGTAACGCTGGAACAGGGCGAAGGCGGCTTCGTCATCACCAGCAGCCGCCTGACGCTGGAGGCCACCATCCCCAATTGCGACGACGAGACCTTCCAGGATCTGGCGACCAAGGCGAAGGCGAACTGCCCGGTCTCCAAGCTGCTCGACACCGATATCAGCCTGGACGCGACGCTGCGCGAATGAGTGTCTTGTCCGCCCGGCCGCGCACATGCTCGCGCCAGGCGATATAGAGGCCGCTGGCGATGATGAGGGCAGCCCCCGCCCATGTCGTCGCCTGCGGCCAATCCTCGCCGATCGCCACGGCGAGCAGCGTGGTCCAGATGATCGCGCTATAGTCCATCGGCAGCACCAGCGACACCGGCCCCCATCGGAGCGCGGCGGTCAGGCAGATTTGCGCGATCCCGCCGACCGTCCCGATCAGCAGCAACAATCCCCAGGTGGTGGCATCATGCGCCTGCGCGACGAAGGGCATGGCGATCCCCAACGGCACCATCGACAAGAGCGTGAACCAGAAGACGACGACGCTGGCGCTCTCGGTCCGCCCCAGCTCGCGCAGCACCAGGCTGACGCTGGCGGTGACGAGCGCGGCGGCAATGGCGACGGCGACGCCCTGCATCGGAAAATGGCCTGCCTCCGGGCGGACCATCACCAGCACGCCCAGAAAGCCGATCAGCACCGCGCCCCAGCGATGTATCCCTGTCGCTTCCCGCAGGATCAGCGCCGACAAGATGGTGCCGAAGATCGGCATGGTGAAGCCGATCGTCGCCGCTTCCGCCGGCAGCAACAGGATGTAGGAGAGGAAATTGAGCAACATGCCCGTCAGGCCCAGCGCCATGCGGCTGGCATGCACGCCGATCCGTTGCGTCCGCACCGACGACAGCCCGGTGGTGAAGGCGATGGAGGCCACCACCACGGGCACCGCCAGCGCCTGCCGGTAGAAGAGCGATTCGACCACATGCACGCCCCGCGCATCGGCCAGACGCACGGCGATGAACATGACCGACAGGCAGATCACCGCCGTCAGCCGCAACCCCATGGCGAGCATCGGCCGGTGCGGGCGGGCGGCGCTATCGACGCTGGATAGGGGCGGGGCGGAAGGAGCGGGGGCGGACACGGCCCCGACTTAGCCGGCTGACGCCCCGGCGCAAGCGCCAAGGCGTCGCCGGCCGATCGTCACTTGGCCGGCTTGCGGAATTTCAGCGTCATCCGGTCGCTCTCGCCGATGGCCTGATATTTGGCCCGGTCGGTGTCGCCCAACCGCAGCGAGGGCGGCAGCGTCCAGACGCCCTTTTCCCAGTCGGCCGTATCCTTCGCATTGGCGTTGATTTCCGACGCGCCGACATATTCGAAGCCCGCGGCCTCGGCGATCCGGCGGATGGTCGATACCTTCAGATAGCCGCTGCTCTTTTCGGCCGCCGCGTCCCGGCTTTCGGGCAGGCGATGGTCGACGATGCCAAGAGTGCCGCCGGGCTTGAGCATGTCATAGAAGCTCTTGAACGCCGCCGCCTCGGTGCCGCCCATCACCATATTATGGACATTGCGGAAGGTCAGCAACGTGTCGACGCTGCCGGCCGGGATCGACGCATTTTCCTCCGGAAAGGCGACCAGCGTCACCTTGCTGTAAACGTCCGGCTTGGCGGCGAGGAAGCTCTTATAATTGTCGAGATAACGCCCGCTCGGCTGAAGCGCGTAGAAACGCCCCTTCTGCGCCAGCAGCGGCGCCAAAATCTCGCTATACCAGCCACCGCTCGGGCTATATTCCACCACCGTCTGATCGGGGGTGACGCCGAAGAAGGCGAGCGTTTCGGCCGGATGGCGATATTGGTCGCGCGCGATGTTGGCGGGGGTGCGGCTCGGCGCGGCAACAGCGGCGGCGATCGCATCGCCGGCAGCGGCGCTATGATGGCCGGCATGGTCGGCCTGCTGCGCGGCGAGCGGCATCGCCGGCAGCGCAAGAGCGGTCACAAGCAGGGCGGCACGGGCGAGACGGTTCATCCTAAATCCCCTTCATCTTTAGATGGGGGAAGGTGTGCCCGTCGCGCCGGTCCGAAGCAAGGGCGTAGCGCCCCTGCGGAAATTTAGAGGCAGGCCTCCAGGAAAGGCTGGTCGAACCCGAACATGCGCGCCTTGTCCAGCGTATAGGGCCGAAGGCCCATCGAGCGATATTCGCCGATGATCTTCCCGCTGTCATCCTCGTCATGATATTCGAACTTGAACAGCTCCTGGGTGACGATGACCTCGCCCTCCATGCCGATCACTTCGGTGACGTTGGTGACGCGGCGCGAACCGTCCCGCAGGCGCTTGACCTGCACGATCAGATCGACCGAGTCGGCGATCTGGCGCGAGATCGCTTCCTTGGGAATCTTGATGTCGCCCATCAGGATCATATTTTCCATACGGCCCAGGCATTCGCGCGGGCTGTTGGCGTGAAGCGTACACATGGACCCGTCATGGCCCGTGTTCATCGCCGCCAGCAGGTCGAAACATTCCGCGCCACGAATTTCGCCCAGGATGATCCGGTCGGGACGCATACGCAGCGCGTTCTTGACGAGGTCGCCGATGGTGATGGCGCCTTGCCCTTCCAGATTGGGCGGGCGGGTTTCCAGCGGCAGCCAGTGCGGCTGCTGCAACCGCAATTCGGCCGCGTCCTCGATGGTGAGCACGCGCTCGCCGGGGTCGATCATCTTCGACATGGCGTTGAGCATGGTGGTCTTGCCCGAGCCGGTGCCGCCCGAAATGACGATGTTGAACCGGCAGGCGCCGGCAATCTTGAGCGCGGTCGCCATTTTCGGACTCATCGCGCCCCATTGGCACAGCATGTCGATGGTGATCGGCTTGGCGGAAAATTTACGGATCGAGATCGCCGTGCCTTTGAGGCTCAGCGGCGGCACGATCACGTTGACGCGCGACCCGTCGGGCAGGCGGGCGTCGGCCAGCGGCGTGGTCTGATCGACGCGTCGGCCGACCTTGTTGACGATGCGCTGCGCGATCTGGAACAAATGCTCCTCATCGCGGAACTTGATCGGCGCGACCTGCAGCTTGCCCTTCTTTTCGATATAGGTCTGGTCCGGGCCGTTCACCATGATGTCGGTGACGTCCGCGTCGGCCAGCAACTCCTCCAGCGGCCCCAGACCCAGAAGCTCGTCGACCAGCACCTTTTCCAGCGCGAACTGCTCGCGCCGGTTGAGCGTCAGCTTCAGCTCGGCCAGCACTTCCATGATGATCGGGCGGAATTCCTCCGCCAGCTCATCCTTGGTCAGCGTTGCGGCGGCTTCGGGGTCGACCCGCTCCAGCAGGCGCGGCAGCACCTGCTCCTTGATCTTGTGGACCGATGCCTCGAATCCTTGCGGGCCGGTGTCCTTGGCATGTTCGGCATTGGCGCGGTCCGACAGGCGCTGCATCGCGTCGGCATTGCGCTGCATCTGGCTGGTGGGCGCGGACAGCGGATCGAGCGGCGGCTCGTCGCGCGGCAGGGTTGCGATGTCGAGCGGCGGAAACTGATCGCCGCCCCGCGAGTCTTCGCGCACCGCGCCGCCCTGCATCGGCCGGGCGATGCCGAAGCCCGGCTTGATTCCCGCAGGTCCGTTCTTCCGTCCAAAAGCGCTCATTTGCTCTGCCTCAGTCGCGACCTCATCCGACCTTGGTGCAAGGCCGGCTCCTATTTCCAAGAAGGTGAATAAGCTGGAAACTTTGATAAATCGCTAATGGGGCCGCGTCGCAGCGCCAGCGCCGCCAGCAGCAGGGCGGAGACAAGGCTGATCGTGGCGCCAACCCACTCCTGCCAGATGCGCACGCGCTCCACCTTATAGAGGCCCGGCTCCGCGTCGAAGCGGATGAACGGCCCCCGGCTCGGCACCGGCCGCCCGTCATGCATTACCTGCCAGATCGGGAAGGCGGCATGGCCGAGCGTCACCGGCCCCGCTTTTTCGACAAGGATGCTCCGGCCGCGCGGCAGCGTTCGCCAGGGCGAAACATCGGGCCAATGATCCTTCAGCCGCACATGGGACAGATCGAAACCGGCGGGCAGATATTCGGGCGCATCGGGCGCAATCCTGCCCAACGCCCGATAGTCGGCCGGGCGATGCATCATGTCCTGCGCCAGCCAAACGCCCAGCAGGGAGGGCGGGAACAGGGCAATGGCGGCGGCGGTCAGCGTCACCGGATGCAGCCGCGCCGACACCATCGCGCTGATCGCGGCGAATTCGGCGATGCACAAAAGACGCCAGGGAAATTGCAGCTTGTCGAGCGTCGGGATGCTCCACATCAGCGGGATGAGGTTGATCGCCCCCAGCGCCGCCAGAATGGCGACCACTCCCCAGAAGGACCGCGCCGCCGGCAGCGCCAGCAGGATCAGCCCGATGGCAAGGCAGGGAAAGATCAGGAAGCTTCCCGTCCACACGGTCCAGTCGGTGGCGCGATAGCCCTCATGCCACAGCATCGCGGTAGAGATATGATCCTGAAGCGTGAGGGCAGGGATCAGATAGATGGCCGCGAGGCCCACCGCGAGCAGACCCGCCATCATGCCCGGCAGCAGCACCGAACGATCCTGCCGCAGCCGGCGCAGCATCATCGGCGCGATCACGAACAGGCCGGTCAGCAACGCGAGCGGCAAATGGCTGAACAGCAATCCGGCGCAGCACAGGGCGAGGAGCAGAGTGGCGCGGCGGTCGGGCAGACGCTCGATGGCCAGCGCGATCAGCGGCAACCAGATGAAGGTCGCCATCTCCGCCAGCGCGCCGCGCACATAAAATTCATAAAGATGATAGGGCGCCACCATGTAGAGGATGGCGCCGAGCAGCGGCCGCGTGCCCCGCCACGCCAGCCAATGGTACATGGCTAGACCGGACGCCACCAGCATCAGCAGCCCGGCGGCGTTGATTGCCTGTAGCACCGGCAGGCCCAGCAGGGTGAACGCGCCCCCGATCCAATAGGCGAAGGGCGGATAGAAATAGAAAGCGGGGCTGCCGAGCCCTTCGAAACTGTCCGACAACCATCGTTCGTAGAGATGGCCCTGCGCCATCTGCTCGCCAAAATGCTCCACCCACAGAAAATTGTAGATGTACGAGTGTGTTGCGCCCGGCCCGGACAGAAAGCTCGGCAGCATGATGAGGATGCCGATCAGGCACAGCAGCGCGACGATCCTGAACGACAGGGGAGGAGAGGCGGTCCGCATGGCGCATCTTCTGACCGAACAAGGTAAATAAGATATGAGGCCCGGCTTTATGGTGACGGCGGGTTAACCATTGGGTGCCTAGGCTATGCCGTGCTTGAAAAGGTGCCCATCATGCCCAGCCTGTCCATCGTGGTTCCGGTCTATAATGAACAGGATGCCCTGTCGGCCTTTCTGGATGCCGCGCGTCCGCATGTCGCAGAAGCGCTCGACCTGATCGGTGCGGAGGCGCGGGCCGAATTTCTGTTCGTCGATGATGGCAGCGTCGATCGCACGCCCGACATATTGGCGCTGCTGGCGCGACTGAACGCCGATGTGCGGTTCATCCGGCTGTCGCGGAATTTCGGCAAGGAGGCGGCGCTGGCGGCGGGCATGGATCATGCCGCAGGCGACGCCGTGATTCCGATGGACGTGGATCTTCAGGATCCGCCGGCGCTGGTCGTCGACATGGTCCGGCACTGGCTATCCGGCGCGCAGGTGGTCAATGCCCGCCGGGTGGATCGCTCAGGCGACGGCCTTGCCAAGCGGTGGAGCGCGCGCGGTTTCTACAAGCTGCTCAATCGCCTGTCCGAATATCCGGTGCCGGAAAATGTCGGCGACTTCCGCCTGCTGGACCGGCGCGCGGTCGATGTGGTCAAGGGCATGGGGGAACAGGCCCGCTTTCATAAGGGGCTGTTCTCCTGGATCGGCTTTCGCGTGGCGACGGTCGATTATGTCCGCGCGGCGCGGGGCGTGGGACAGAGCAAATGGCGCTGGCGCAAGCTGTGGAGCCTCGCCATCGACGGCATCACCGCATCGACCACCATGCCGCTGCGCATCTGGTCCTATATCGGCGCGAGCGTTGCGCTGCTCGCCATGGCCTATGCGGCCTTTCTGGTCCTGCGCACCATGATCACCGGCGTCGATGTGCCCGGCTATGCCTCGATCATGGTGGCGGTGCTGATGCTGGGCGGGCTCAACCTGCTGAGTCTCGGCATCATCGGCGAATATCTCGGTCGGGTGGCGCGCGAGGTGCGGCAGCGGCCGCTTTATGTGGTGGATCGGGACACCGGGCATTCGGCGCCGGCAGGCGAACAGGAGGAGAAGGACGCTTGGACCGATCAGCCTATGCGAGCATGAGCGCACAGGAAGGCTCGCATTGGTGGTTCGTCGCACGGCGGGCCATCCTCGACCGCCTGATCCGCACCGCCATCCATCTGCCCGCTGACGCGCGCATATTGGAGGCGGGGTGCGGCACCGGCGGCAATCTCGCCCTGCTTGCCAGCCACGGGAAAGTGGATGCGCTGGAACGCGACACGGACGCGCGCGCCCATGCCAGCGCGCTCGGGCTGGCGCGGGTGGAGGGCGGCAGCCTGCCCGACGCCATCGGTTTCGAGGACGAACGATATGACCTCATCGCCCTGCTCGACGTGCTGGAGCATGTGGAGGAGGATGGCGCTACGCTGGCGGCGCTGCGCGCCCGGTTGGCGCGCGGGGGGCGCATTTTGCTGACGGTGCCGGCCATGCCCTGGCTCTGGTCGGAGCATGATGTGCTGCACCATCATAAGCGGCGTTATACCCGCCATGGCCTGCGCCGCGTCGCGGAAGCAGCGGGCCTCAAGGTCGAGGCGCTTGGCTATTTCAACAGCCTGCTCTTCCCGCTCGCGGTCGGCAGCCGCACGCTCCACCGCCTGTTGCGCCGGAAAGGCGGGCTGGATCGCCAGCCGCACCCGCTCGTCAACGGCGCCTTGCGGCGGATATTCGCATGGGAACGGCACCTGCTGCCCCGCGTCCGCCTGCCTGCGGGCCTGTCGCTATACGCCATCCTGTCAGCCTGACGCCTCGGCCGGGCTGTACCAGTGGCCGTCCCAGCAGCGGGCCGGCTCGGCGGCCGGGATGAGGGTGGGCTGTGGCGGCCGCACCGGCGCCGGCACGGCGGCAAGCGGAGCGGCATAGGTGTGGATCGGGAAGTCGGAAAAGCTCTGGTTCCACGCCTTGAAGATGCTGCATCGCACCTGCGGCGCTGGCGGATGGGACAGGGCGCGCCGTACTTCATGCAGGCCGGTGACAGATCCGATCGTCAGCATGAGCAGCAGCCAGCGCCAGGGCCGCTCCCGCTGAGCGATGGCGTCGGCGACCATCACCGCCAGGATCGTCAGCGCGCTGATCGATGCGCGCATCATGAAGTCGATGGACCAGCCGATCTGGACAAAAGGAATGGCGAGCAGCCACAGGCCCAGCAGCGCCAGCGTGTCGCGTCCGAAGCGGAGGCGCGGCAGCAGCGCCAGCGGAACGAGATAGACGAGCAGCTCAAGCAGCTCGAACAACCCCCATTGCAACGGGGGCAGGGGCATCAGGCGCATGCCGACGCTGTCATTGGCGGCGCCCAGATAGAGCAGGCCCGGCAGGCAGAGCAGGCTCGCCACCGCCGGCAGCCCGATCTCAACCGGGCGCAGCTTCCGCGCCCATAGCGTCTGGACCGCCGCCAGCGCGGCAAAGGGCATCGCGCCCATCAGCCCCAGCGGCGACCATAAAGCCGTCAGCGGCAGTAGCGCCAGAAAGGCCGCCAGCGGGATCTTCTCCGCGCGCCAGAGCAGATAGGCGACCGCGCCGATCCAGCCCGACATGGCATGTTGCGGCACCCAGAAGGCGAGGGTGAGGGTGGAGGAAAATTGCAGCGACGCCCAGCCTTCGAGATGGTCGGACAGGCGGTGCGATACGATCAGCCGTCCGATGGCGTCGAGGCCGCTGAAGGCGACCCAGCAGCCGAGCGCAACCAGCCGCGCGCGAACGGACGAGAAGAGCGTCGCCGCCAATGCGAGGCAGGCGCCGAGGAGGAGGCTGTTCTGGACCAGCAGGGCGAAGTCGCCCGCGCGCAGGCCCCAGGCCTGCGCCACCAATGCGGGCGCCATGAACATGCCGACCGGCGCGCGGAGGATCTCCGGCGTGCCGCGCGCCAGATAGGCGAAGGGCCAGGGATGAATGCTCATGTCGCGCAGGACGGCGAAGCGGACCTGCCAATCGACATTGGCATAGAAGATACGGCCCTGCCCTCCGAGCAGCATCAGCAGGACAGCGGCGGCGACGCACAGCAACAAGGTGCGATGGCCCGGCCCTTCAAAGCCGCGCGTCACCCGCAAGGTCGCGACACACAGGCCGAGAAGCAGCGCGCCGCCTGCGACATAGGCCCAGATGGGCATGACATTCAGAAAGCGCCACAGCAGCAGCTGGTCCAGGCCGAGCCACGCCATGAGAAAGACGATCAGCCAGCCGCCGGGCAGGGAGCAAGACTGGGAGCGGGCAGGCGGGAGGGCAGGAGCCGGAGAATTCATCACGGCTGCCTGCTTGGCAAAAAAAAGGAGGCGCCGATAGCGCCTCCGAACCAAGCCAGATATTGCGGCGGCGCTCGCCGAGCGCCTGCGCCCTTATCCGGCGCGTTCCGCGAGCACGGTCAGGCCCTTTTCATTCACTTCGGCAAAGCCGCCCTCGACCGGAATGATCTCGGGCGACGCGCCGGCGCTGGAGAAAATCTGAATGGCGCCGTCGCGGACCGTCGACATGAAAGGCGCATGGCCTTCCAGCACGCCGAAATCACCATCGGAGCCGGGGACCACCACCTGATAAACCTCTTCCGAGCGGACGAGCTTTTCAGGCGTTACCAATTCGAAATGCAGTGCCATTCTTTTCTTCTCCCCCCTCCCCCGAAAGGGAGGGGCTAATTTTATCGAGCTTACGCGGCTTCGGCGGCCAGCTTCTTGGCCTTCTCGACGGCTTCGTCGATGCCGCCGACCATGTAGAAGGCGTTCTCGGGCAGATGGTCATATTCGCCTTCGACCACGGCCTTGAACGACTTCACCGTGTCTTCGATCTGGACGAACTTGCCCGAAATGCCGGTGAACACTTCCGCGACGTGGAAGGGCTGCGACAGGAACTTCTGGATCTTGCGCGCGCGGGCGACGGTCAGCTTATCCTCTTCGGACAGCTCGTCCATGCCCAGGATGGCGATGATGTCCTGCAGCGACTTGTACTTTTGCAGGATCGCCTGAACGGCGCGGGCGGTGTCATAATGTTCCTGGCCGACGACGCGCGGTTCGAGCACGCGGCTGGTCGAGTCCAGCGGATCGACCGCCGGATAGATGCCCAGCTCCGAAATGGCGCGGTTGAGCACGGTGGTGGCGTCAAGGTGCGCGAAGCTGGTGGCCGGCGCCGGGTCGGTGAGATCGTCCGCGGGAACGTAGACGGCCTGCACCGAGGTGATCGACCCCTTGTTGGTGGAGGTGATGCGCTCCTGCAGCGCGCCCATGTCGGTCGACAGGGTCGGCTGATAGCCCACGGCCGACGGAATACGGCCCAGCAGAGCCGACACTTCCGCGCCCGCCTGGGTGAAGCGGAAGATATTGTCGACGAAGAAGAGCACGTCCTGCCCTTCCTGATCGCGGAAATATTCCGCGATGGTGAGGCCGGACAGCGCGACGCGGGCGCGGGCGCCCGGGGGCTCGTTCATCTGGCCATAGACCAGCGCCACCTTGGAGCCTTCGCTGATGGCATTGCCATCGGCGTCCTTAGCGATAACGCCGGCGTCGAGGAATTCGTGATACAGATCGTTGCCTTCGCGGGTGCGCTCACCCACGCCGGCGAACACCGAGGTGCCGCCATGGCCCTTGGCGATATTGTTGATCAGCTCCTGGATCAGCACGGTCTTGCCCACGCCGGCGCCGCCGAACAGGCCGATCTTACCGCCCTTGGCATAGGGCGCGAGCAGATCGATGACCTTGATGCCGGTCACAAGGATGCTGGCGTCGGTCGACTGGTCGATGAATTCCGGGGCCTTGGCGTGGATCGGCGCGGTCAGCTCAGTGGCGACGGGGCCACGCTCGTCGATCGGCTCGCCGACGACGTTCAGGATGCGGCCAAGCGTGGCGGGGCCGACGGGAACGCTGATCTGCGCGCCGGTGTCGGTCACTTCCTGCCCACGGGTCAGGCCGTCGGTCGAGTCCATCGCGATGGTGCGGACGGTGTTTTCACCCAGATGCTGAGCGACTTCCAGCACCAGCCGCTGGCCGTTGTTGCTGGTTTCCAGCGCCGACAGGATAAAGGGGAGCGCATCGGGGAAGGTCACGTCGACGACGGCGCCGATGACCTGCGAAATGCGGCCTACATTGTTGGTGGTTGCCATGACTGCTTCCTTGCGTGCGTGATCTTTAGAGGGCTTCCGCGCCCGAGATGATTTCGACGAGTTCGGTGGTGATCGCGGCCTGGCGGCTGCGGTTATACTGGATCGTCAGCTTGTTGATGAGGTCGCCGGCATTGCGCGTGGCATTGTCCATGGCGGTCATCGAAGCGCCCTGTTCGGACGCGTTATTTTCGAGCAGCGCCTTGAAAATCTGCATCGTGATGTTGCGCGGCAGCAGCTCGTCGAGGATCGCTTCCTCGCTCGGCTCATATTCCACGGTCGCGGCGATGGCGTTGCGATCGGCGCTTTCAGGGATCTTCACCGGGATGATCTGCTGTTCGGTCGGGATCTGGGCGAGGGCTGACTTGAAGCGCGAATAGAAGAGATGCGCGACGTCGAACTTGCCGTCCAGATACATGGCCGACAGTTCCTGCGCGATCTCCTGCGCCTGGTCGAAGCCCGGCTCCTTGACGCCGGTCGTGTCGTAATTGGCGACGATGGCGCCGGGATAGGCGCGGTTGATGACCGGCCGGCCCTTGCGCCCGATCAGGTAGAAACGGACGGTCTTGCCCTGATCGATCAGCTCTTCCGCCTTGGCGCGGGCGGCCTTGACGATGTTGGCGTTGAACGCGCCGGCAAGGCCACGGTCGGAATTGGCGACGACCAGCAGATGCACTTCATCCTTGCCGGTGCCCGCCAGCAGCGGCGAGGCGCCTTCGCCCGAACCGCCGGCGATCTTGCTCGCCAGGCTGGCGACGACTGCCTCCAGCCGCTCACCATAGGGGCGGGCGGCTTCGGCTGCGGCCTGCGCCTTGCGCAGCTTCGCGGCGGCGACCATCTGCTTCGCCTTGGTGATCTTCTGGGTCGATTTCACCGACCCGATGCGGAGCTTCAGTTCCTTGAGGCTGGGCATGACGAACCTTCTGGTTCGTCATCCCGGCGAAGGTCAGGATCTCGGGCCTTCAGGGCGGACCTGTCGGGCCTGAGATCCCAGCCTTCGCCGGGATGACGGGTTAACTGTTATGCAAATGTCTTGCCGAAGCTGTCGAGCGCGGCCTTGAGCTTGCCCTTCACCTCGTCGCCCAGATCCTTGCTGTCGCGGATGGTGGCGAGGATTTCGGGGTGATCGTGGCGCAGATAGGCCAGCATCAGCTCTTCATAGCGGGTCACGTCGTTGACCGCGACGGCGTCGAGATAGCCGTTGGTGCCGGCGAAGATCGACGCGGTCTGCTCTTCGAAGGGCAGGGGCGAGAATTGCGCCTGCTTGAGCAGTTCAGTCAGGCGCGCGCCGCGGTTCAGCAGCTTCTGCGTCGACGCGTCGAGGTCCGAACCGAACTGGGCGAAGGCGGCCATTTCGCGATACTGGGCCAGCTCCAGCTTGATCGAGCCCGACACCTTCTTCATCGCCTTGGTCTGCGCGGCGGAGCCGACGCGCGACACCGACAGGCCGACGTTGATGGCCGGACGGATGCCCTGATAGAAGAGGTTGGTTTCGAGGAAGATCTGGCCGTCGGTGATCGAGATCACGTTGGTCGGGATGTAGGCCGACACGTCGCCCGCCTGTGTTTCGATGATCGGCAGCGCGGTCAGCGAGCCGGCGCCATTGGCGTCGTTCATTTTGGCCGCGCGCTCCAGCAGGCGGCTGTGCAGGTAGAACACGTCACCCGGATAGGCTTCGCGGCCGGGCGGGCGGCGCAGCAGCAGCGACATCTGACGATAGGCGACGGCCTGCTTGGACAGATCGTCATAGACGATCACGGCGTGCATGCCGTTGTCGCGGAAGAATTCGCCCATGGTGACGCCGGTATAGGGCGCCAGATATTGCAGCGGCGCCGGCTCGGAAGCGGTGGCGGCGACGACGATGGAATATTCCATCGCGCCATTTTCCTCGAGCTGCTTGACGATCTGCGCGACGGTCGAGCGCTTCTGGCCCACGGCGACATAGATGCAGTAGAGCTTCTTGCTCTCATCGTAGCCGGCGTTGATGCCCTTCTGGTTGATGAAGGTATCGATCGCGACGGCGGTCTTGCCGGTCTGACGGTCGCCGATGATCAGCTCGCGCTGGCCACGGCCGACGGGAACCAGGGCGTCGATCGCCTTGAGGCCGGTCTGCACGGGCTCGTGCACCGACTTGCGGGGGATGATGCCCGGCGCCTTCACTTCGACGCGCATGCGCTTGTCGGCGACGATCGGACCCTTGCCGTCGATCGGATTGCCAAGGCCGTCCACGACGCGGCCCAGCAGGCCCTTGCCCACGGGCACGTCGACGATGGTGCCGGTGCGCTTGACGGTGTCGCCTTCCTTGATCTCGGCGTCCGAGCCGAAGATCACGACGCCGACATTGTCGGCTTCCAGGTTCAGCGCCATGCCCTGCACGCCATTGGCGAACTCGACCATTTCGCCCGCCTGGACGTTGTCGAGGCCATGGACGCGGGCGATGCCGTCACCCACGGTCAGCACGGTGCCGACTTCGCTCACCTGCGCTTCGGTGCCGAAATTGGCGATCTGGTCCTTGATGACCTTCGAAATTTCTGCGGCGTTGATATCCATGTTCAGCCTTTCATCGCCATGGCGAGCGTGTTCAATCGGGTACGGATAGAGCTGTCGATCATCTGGCTGCCGATCTTGACGACCAGCCCGCCCAGGATCTCCGGGTCGACCTTGGCACTGATCGCGACGTCGCGGCCGACGCGAGCCTTGAGGCTCTGCTGCAGCGCGTCGAGCTGATCCTGGCTCAGCGGGTGCGCGCTGACGATTTCGGCGCGGGTCTCGCCCTTGTGATTCGACAGCAGCGTTTCATAAGCGCGGATGACCGCGGGCAGCTGGCCCAGGCGACGGTTCTGGGCGAGCACGCCCAGGAAATTGGTCGTCAGTGCGTCCAGGCCCATGGCTGCGGCAACGGCGGCGATGGTCTTGCCAGTCGCCTCGCGGCTCAGCACGGGGTTGTTGATAAGAGCCTTGAAATCCTGCGATTCCGCAAGCGCGCCCTTCAAGGCGGCAAGACTGGCACCGACGGTGTCGAGCGTCTTGCCGTCGCGGGCCAGATCGAACAGCGCCACCGCATAGCGGCCGCTGAGGCTAGCCTGAATACCGCCGGTAGTCTCCACGCGCTTACCGTCCTCCACTTGATTTGCCGGTCATGCAAAAAGAGGGGGATCAGTAACGACCGTCCCCTATCGACGGGCCGGTTAGCAGCGCCATTATGACTATGCAAGTCATGTGACGCGATTCGATGGGCCGCTGAAGGAGCTGGAGGCAAGGCCCGGCATTTGTCTGATTTTTGCCGAAAGCGGCGGCGCAGGTCAGGGCGCGGGACTGGCGGGGGTGAGCCGGCCCTTGAGGCAATGATAGACCAGCCGCTCATTGGGTTGCGCCGGCAACAGCGCCGTCAGACCCGATTGCAGCGTCGCCAGCTGCGTCAACGCAGCGGAGTCGGCGGTGCAGCCTTTGACCGGCGCGTCCTTGGCCAAGGCGCGGGCCTTGTCCATCGTGTCGGCGTCGGGCAGCCAGCGCTGGATGCGCAGCATGCCGGTGGCGGGATCGAAGCTGCTGACGGACAGATGATTGCCGGTCTCGGGCACATTGGGCCGCTGCCAGCCGGTGCCGCTCGACAGATATTGCTGATCGCCATTGACGCAGCCGCCCTCCGCCCAGTTGAAGGGGATGTCGTTGGGCTGCGACACGGTCAGCCGGCTGCGGTTGAGGTCGATGCGGCAGATATTGTCCCCAGCCCAGGCGAAAGCGCCGTTGGCGGTGACGCCCTGATCCTGTGCCAGCCGCACCCGTTCGTCGATCTTGGAAAAATCGGGCTTGAGGAAGAAGAGGGCGAGCGCGCCGAGCAGCAGCAGGCCGCCGCCCGCGAGGAACCAGGTGGCGTGCTTCTCCCGCCCCTGGCTGTAGAACAGGCCGCCGGCACCCAAGCCCAGGACCGCCAGCGCCAGCAGCACTGCCGCGCCGGCCATGGCATTTTCCCGCGCCGAGATGATGTCGCGTTCGGCGCTGTCGCGCGCCTTTTGCAGCGCCTGTTCGCGGGCGTCGGCGCTGGCGCGGTTCTTCTGGTCGCTGACCTGCGCCTCGCGCGCGGTGATGGCGGCTTCGGCCGCATCGGCGTCCGCCATGGAGCGGCAGGGCACGACCGTGTGCAGCGAGGATATGCCCGCCTGCCGCAGGAAGGAGGCGATTTCGCGCCAGGAGACGGCGAATCCGAAATCGGCGTCATTGCCGTCCGACACCGATCCGAAGCTGTTGACCCCCAGCACCCGCCCGCAATCGTCGACCAGCGGCCCGCCGCTATTGCCGGCGGCGAGCGGCGCGGTGTGCAGGACGGTGTCGAAGCTCTGGCTGGCGCGGCCGGAGGAGATGTTGCCGCCGGTCTTCACCGTCGCCAGCGGCTCCACCAGCTGCTTGAGGCCAAGCCCCTGCGCCCGGTCCACCGTGCCGGGATAGCCGATCGCGGTCACATGCTGACCGTCGCTGACCGCTCCGGCGTAAAAGGTGCTGGGCGGCAGCATCGCCTGCCCTTGCTCCAGCTGGATGAGCGCAAGATCGTTGCCGGGCGAATAGGCGATGATCCGCCCGCCGAACGTCTTCTGCCCTTCCGACGGGATGACGCCGATGACCAGATTCTTTTCTTCGCGCGCCAGTTCGACGACATGGGCGTTGGTCAGCACCTTGTCGGGCGCAACGACGATGCCGCTGCCATGGCCGACGAAATAGGCTTCGCTCCCGTCCGTCGCGACCAGCGCGACACGAACCACGCCGCGTGCGGCGGCGGCGATATCCTGTTGTTCGGCACGCGCGCTCCCGCTGGCGATGAGGGGGAGGAGCGGCGCGAGCAGCAGGCAAAGGCGACGGGCAAGGGCAAACATAGATGCGCGCATACATATGCGAAGGGACTGGCGGTGCAATCGGGAAATGCGTGGCGGGCGGCATCGGCTTTGAACGCAAGCGGCGGGAAGCAGGATGTCTTTCGATCCGCTACCGCTTATGCATGACCCTGATGACTCGCCTTCGCCCGCCCGCCCATCAACTGGATGATGTCGATGCCTGCTGGGACGCTTTTCTGCGCCGGGACCGGTCGCGGGACGGACAGTTTGTGGGCGCGGTGCTGACCACCGGCATCTATTGCAAGCCAAGCTGCGCCGCCCGCCATCCCCGGCGGGAGAATATGGTCTTCCTGCGCGATCCGGCGGCGGCGCGGGCGGCGGGCTTTCGCGCCTGCCTGCGGTGCCGGCCCGATGAGATCGGGCGCGACCGGCAGGCGGTGGCGGCGGCGATTGCCCTGATCGAGGCATCGGAGCAGCCGCCGACGCTGGAGGCGATGGCCGCCCATGCCGGCTATGCCCCCCATCATTTTCATCGCCTCTTCAAGCGGGAGACCGGGCTGACCCCGGCCGCCTATGCCCGGGGCCGCCGTGCCGAGCGGCTGAAGGCGGCGCTGGCGGCGGGCGGTCGCGGGACCGCCGCCATCTATGAGGCGGGCTATAATGCGCCGAGCCGCGCCTATGCCGATGCCGAACGCCATCTGGGCATGAGCCCCAGCGCCTGGAAAGATGGCGGGCGGGGCGCGCTGATCCGCTATGCGATCGTCGAAAGCAGCCTTGGCCCGCTGCTGGTCGCGGCAACCGAAAAAGGCTTGTGCCGCATCAGCTTCGGCGAAGGCGAGGCGGAATTGCGCGCCCGCTTCCCCAAGGCGCAGATCGCGCCGGCCGATGCGGCGCTGCGGACGCTGGCGGAGGGTGTTCTGGCGCTGGTGGAGCAGCGGGGGTCGGCGCCGGACCTGCCGGTCGATGTCGGCGGCACCGCCTTTCAGCAGGCGGTCTGGTCGGCCCTGCGCGCCATTCCGCCGGGCGAAACGCGCAGCTATGCGCAGATCGCCGCCGCCATCGGCCGGCCCGGCGCGGTGCGCGCGGCGGGCAGCGCCTGCGGCGACAATCATCTCGCCATCCTCATCCCCTGCCACCGCGTGGTGCGCAGCGACGGCGGCGCGGGCGGCTATGCCTGGGGCGTCGAGCGCAAGGCGGCGCTGCTGGCGCGCGAACGCAGGGACTAGCTGCGGAAAAGCCGCTTCCCTTCCTTGCCGGGCTTCGCCACTATCGATGCGGGGTCTGCGGGGGAAAGAAGCGATGACGTCTCTATGGATGCGCGCGTTGGCGGCACTGCTGTGCATGCTGCCGATCGGAGGAACGGCGCAGGCCGCCTGGCGGCAGGCGCAGACGCGCCATTTCACCGTCTATAGCGAAGGGAGCGAGAAGAGCCTGCGCGCATTTGCCGTGCAGCTGGAGAAGTTCGACTATCTGCTGCGCCGGATGACGGGCGTGACCGACCCTCAACAGGGGAGCCCGGTGCAGGTTTATCTTCTGTCCAACGAAGGCAAGGTGAAGAAGCTGGCCCGCAATCCCAATGTGGGCGGCTTTTATACCACGACCGACCGTTCCGCTTATGCCGTGCTGTCGCGCGGGTCCAAGAGCCATGAATTTGATCTGGGCGCGGAGGAGATACTCTTCCACGAATATACGCATCATTTCATGCTCCATCACTTCCCGGCCGCGTATCCAGCCTGGTATGTTGAGGGCTTCGCCGAGTTTTTCTCGGTCGTGAAATTCCGCAAAGACGGCTCCATGCAGTTCGGCAATATACCCATGGTGCGGGTGCCGGGGCTGGTGCTGGGCCAGCCCTATCCGCTGAAACAATTGTTCGCCCGCGACACCGACGGATTGGGCGCGAGCGACGGCGATCGTTTCTATGGCACGGGCTGGCTGCTCACCCATTTCTATTTCCAGCATAAGTCCGATCGCGCCAAGGAGATCAGCGCCTATCTCAATGCGCTCGCGCAAGGCGAACTCAATGCCGACCCGGACCGTTTTTTCAGCGGTGGTCTCGACGGACTGCAAAAGGATCTCAAAAATTACATGCGCGGGCGTGTGACCGCCACCATTCTCACGCCCAAGGAGATGGTGATCGGCAATATCGAGGTGCAGATGCTCGACGCTGCGCGGGGCGCATTGGTCGAGGATGAACTGCGTCTCTATAAGGCGCAGCAGGATGACCTACCCGACCTGATCGAATCGCTGCGTAAGACCGCCGCCGAATATCCCGGCAGCGGCTATGCCCATGCGCTGCTGGCCGAAGCGCTCTGGGACGCCGATGACAAGGCGGCGGCGCTGGCGGAGGCGGATGCCGCCATCGCGCTCGACCCCAGCCTGTCGCGCGCCCATGCGACGCGGGCTAGGGTGCTGCTGGAGCGGGCGCAGGAGAGCGGGAAGGAGGCGGACTGGACGGCGGCGCTGGGTGCCATCGTCAAAGCCAATCGCGCAGATACCGAAGACCCGGTCCCGCTGGAACTTTACTATCGCTATCATGCGATGCGCGGGGGCGAGATGCCGCAGCTGGGTTTCGAGGGGTTGCAAAAGGCGTTCGAGCTGCTGCCACAGCGGGCGCAATATCGCTTCATGCTGGCGCAGGCATTGGCGCGGCGGAAGGACTATCGCGCGGCGTCCCGTCTGCTCGACCCCATCGCCTATTCGCCGCATGATTCCTCGGCCCGCGCGGCCGCGCTCAGGCGCAAGGCGCGGCTCGACCGCAGTGCCGAGCGGCAGGAAGCCCGTAAGGCGGCCAAGGCAGCGCCGAAAGAGGAGCCGGAAGCGGAGGAAGAGGAGGAGGAAGTCCCCTCTACATGAAGCTGTAGGGATCGACGTCGACCGCGACGCGAGTGCCCGATTTCCAGGCGAGGTTGCCCAGCCATTCGCGGATCGCCGCCTGAACGTCGATCTGCCGCGTCGCATGGATGAGCAGCCGGTGCCGGTGCCGTCCGCGCAGCACGGCCAGCGGGGCGGGTGCGGGGCCATAGACGCGCATACCCTCGATCAGCGGGGCCGACTTGCCGATCAGCCGAGCGGTCTGCGCCGCCTCGTCGGCATCCTCGCTGGATATGATGATCGCGGCGAAACGGCCGAAGGGCGGCGCGCCGGCGCGGCGGCGGTTCTCCGTCTCCACGCTGTAGAAACGCTCCGTATCGCCGTCGATCAGCGCCTGGATGACCTCGCTCTCGGACATGCGGGTCTGGATGAAGACATGGCCCGGCTTCTGCCCGCGCCCGGCGCGGCCGGCGACCTGGACGATCTGCTGAAAGGTGCGCTCCGACGCGCGCAGGTCGCCTCCCTCAAGCCCGAGATCGGCGTCGACCACGCCTACCAAGGTGAGGTTGGGGAAATGATAGCCCTTCGTCACCAGCTGCGTGCCGATGATGATGTCCACCGCGCCCGCCTCCACCGACTTGACGAAATCGGCCACCCTGGCGGGCGACCAGAGCGTGTCGGAGGTAACGATGGCGGTGCGCGCCTCCGGCCAGAGCGCCTTCACCTCGTCGGCGATCCGCTCGACGCCGGGGCCGCAGGCGACCAGGCTGTCCTCCTCCTTGCATTCGGGGCAGTAGCGCGGGGCGGGGATGACATGGCCGCAATGATGGCAGGCGAGCCGGTGGGTCAGCCGATGCTCCACCATCCAGGCGGTGCAGTTGGGGCATTGGAAACGGTAGCCGCAATGGCGGCACAGCGTCAGCGGCGCATAGCCCCGCCGGTTGAGGAAGAGCAGGCTCTGTTCGCCCCTGGCCAGCGTCTCGTCCATCGCCGCGACCAGCGGCGGCGCGATCCAGCGGCCGCGTTCGGGCGGATCGGTCAGCAGGTTGATCCCCTCGATCGCCGGCATCTCCGCCCCGCCGAAGCGGGAGGGCAGCTTGATCTCGCGATAGCGGCCCAGTTCGACCTGATGGCGGGTTTCGATCGCGGGGGTAGCGGAGGCGAGGATGATCGGGAATTTCTCTATCAGCCCGCGCATCACGGCGACATCGCGGGCATGATAATGGACGCCATCCTCCTGCTTGAAGCTGGCCTCATGCGCTTCATCGACGATGATGAGGCCGAGCTTGGGATAGGGCAGGAACAGCGCGGAGCGGGCGCCGACCACCACCTGCGCGTCGCCGGTGGCGATGGCGCGCCAGGCGCGCCGTCGCTCGCTCTGCCGCAGGCCGCTATGCCAGTTGACCGGCACGGTGCCGAAGCGCTTCTCGAACCGCTCCAGAAAAGGTTCGGTCAGCGCGATTTCGGGCAGCAGCACCAGCACCTGCCGCCCGTCGCGAATGGCGGCGGCGATGGCTTCGAAATAGACTTCGGTCTTGCCCGACCCCGTCACCCCGTCGAGCAGGAAGGGGGCGAAGGCGCCCTCCCGCACCGCATCGGCCATGGTGGCGGCGGCGGCGGCCTGCGCGTCCGAGAGGACCGGCGGCGCATGATCGGGATCGGGCGTGGGAAAGGGGGTGTCGACGCTCACTTCGACCGGCTCGAATACATCCTGTTTTACAAGGCCGCGGATCACCGCGTCGCTGACGCCGCCGATCATCGCCAGTTCGCGGATCAGCCCCTGCCGCTCGCCGATCCGCTCCAGCGCCTGGGCGCGCTGTTCGGTCATGCGTTCGGGCACGGCGCCGGTAGCCCGATATTCGATCACCGTCCGCGCCCCCTCCAGCGCCGACATGGACGCCAGCGTCATGCGCAGCACGGCGGCGACGGGGCTGAGATAATAGTCCGCCGTCCATTCGATCAGGCGGCGCAGCGGCTCGGGCACCGGCGGCGCGTCGACCAGTTGCAGCAGGTTGCGCAGGCGATTGTCGCCCACCGTCTCGACATCGGGAAAGGCATCCTCCTCCCACACCACGCCGACCAGCTGGCGGGGACCGAGCGGGGCGACGACGATGCTGCCGGGCTTGACCGTCATGCCGTGCGGCACGCGATAGTCGAGCGGGCCTAGGGCGGCGTTGAGCAACAGGACACGGGCGCGGGAACTCATATCCGCTCCTTAACCCGTCTGGCCGGGCTGGCAAATTGTTGCGATGACCGCCCGGTCAGAGGCGCCAGCTGAGCGTCGCCCAAGGAATGTGGGAGACGCGGTCGGGCGCATCGTCGCGAAAGCTGCGCTGCTGCATATAGAGAAGCTGAATGTCCAAGCTGGGGCCGAGCCGGTGCCGCAGGCCAGCCTGATGACGCAGGGCGACAAGGCCGGTCTCGTCATTGCCGGCGGTCCGGTTGAGGTGAAAAAACCCTTCCACCGCGCCCACCAGCATCCACCGCTTCGCCCGGTCGAGCGGCAGCGTCGCCTGCACCCGCTCGCGCAGGCGAAAGGTCGGGCCGTCGCCATCTTCGAAGAAACGCTGCTCCAGCCGGGTGCGGCTCTGCCATATGCTATGGCTGAGCGTCAGCTGCTGGTGAAAGCGCACTTCCTGGTCATTCTCCCCCTCCAGATACGCCATGCCGCCGCCCAGCTGCACGCCGGGCGCGAGGCGATGGTCGAGGGTGATGCGGGCGAGGAACTGCTCGCCGCCGCTTTCCTTGTCGGACCGGGCGCGCTGGCTGGAATCGATCGTCACGCTGTCGGCAGGGCTGGCCGCGAAACTCACCGTCTCGGCCAGCCAGAACTGCACATCCTCCTCCGCGGCATGGGCAGGGGCGGTGGCGGCGGCGAGCAGGAGGAGAAGGGCCGGCCAGCAGGCGCGGGGCAGATGGGGCATGGCGGGTCTCTGGATGGAAGGCTGGCGCACCCTTATGGCAAAATGGCGCTTTGTCGATGCCGTCGCGCGCCTTTCTTGGCCCGGACGAGCGCAACGGCTAAAGGGGGCCGACTCGTTTTTGAGAGCCGGGAGCATCCTTCATGAAATTCTTCGTCGACACCGCCGATACGGCCGACATCCGCGAGCTGGCGGCCACCGGCCTGCTGGACGGCGTCACCACCAACCCTTCGCTGATTCACAAGTCGGGGCGCAAGTTCCTGGAAGTGGTCGAGGAAATCTGCGGCCTAGTCGATGGGCCAGTGTCCGCCGAAGTCGTCGCGCTCGATCATGAGACGATGATGAAGGAAGCCGAAATCCTGCGGAAGATCGCGGACAATGTGTGCATCAAGGTGCCGCTGACCATCGACGGGCTGAAAACCTGCAAGGCGCTGACCGACGATGGCACGCAGGTCAATGTGACGCTCTGCTTCTCGGCGAATCAGGCGCTGCTGGCGGCGAAGGCCGGGGCCAGCTTCATTTCGCCCTTCGTCGGCCGCCACGACGATAATGGCTTCGACGGCATGAAGCTGATCGAGGACATCCGGCTGATCTACGACAATTATCAGTTCGACACCGAAATCCTGGTCGCCTCCGTGCGCCACCCGATCCATGTGCTGGAAAGCGCCAAGATCGGCGCCGACGTGATGACCGCGCCGCCCGCCGTCATCAAGGCGCTGTTCAACCATGTGCTGACCGAAAAGGGCATTGCCGGCTTCATGGCCGACTGGGCCAAAACCGGACAGACGATCGGTTGATTGATCAGGCGACCGGGCGGCGCGCGGCGTCGCCCGGTGGCTTGGAGCCTGTCTGGAAATGCGCGCCTTCGCGCATTTCATTGCCGCACCGGCCCGCTCCCCCACCCGGCCTCCCAAATGATAATGCCGCTGGGTAGCCGGGTGGGGGAGCGGGCCGGTGCCGCGCTGCGCCAAAGGCGCTTCCCTAGCGGCCGCCCCAGAAGCCGGGACGCGGCGGCGACAGGAGGCCCGCTTCGCCACGGACGCCGCCCTCCCGATCCTGCGCCAGCCAGAGCGGCCCGTCCAGATCAACGAAGCGGCAATCCTCCGCGATCGTCCAGGCCGGCGCGATCGCCAGCGACGAGCAGATCATGCAGCCGGTCATCACTTCCCGCTCGCGCCGCCGCGCCTCCTGCGCCAGCGACAGCGCGGCGGTCAGCCCGCCGGCCTTGTCGAGCTTGATATTCACTACGGCATAGCCGTCGGGCAGCGCGTCCAGATCCTCGGCGACATGGACCGATTCATCGGCGGCAATGGGAATGACCGAGCGATAGCCGGCGAGCGCACCATCTTCCTTCGCCGGCAATGGCTGTTCCAGCAGGTCGATGCGCAGGTCGCGCATCAGCCCCTGAAGCCCGTCCACCTCCGCCATGGTCCAGCTTTCATTGGGATCGACGATCAGGCGCGGGGCAGGGGCGGCGTCGCGCACCGCCTGCAACTGCGCGGCGGGATCGCTGCGGTCGACCTTCACCTTGATGAGCGGCACATGGGCGAGCGCGGCGGCGGCCTTGCCCATGGCGTCGGGGCTGTCCAGCCCGACCGTCATCGCCGTGGCGATCGGCGTTTCGGGCCGCGGCCTGCCCAGCATCGCAGCCACCGTCGTGCCGGCCAG
>DAMDPH010000028.1:0-29837 GCA_032082785.1 Sphingobium sp.
GCCCGTCGGCCCGCGCCCGCTCCTGCGCATCGCCATGCGCGCGCGCCCGGTCCAGTTGCAGCGCGGTCCAGCCGGCCAGCGCCCGTCCGCCTTCCACGAACGCCCGGATCGACAGCAGCATGCGCCGCACATCGGCATGATCGATAATCGCCACCGGCCCCGCCGCGCCATCGGCGCCCCGGCCCTGTAGCCGCTCCTTGGCATAAGCGGCGGCCTGCCCATAGGCGGCGCCGGCCACGCCCAGCCCCTGAATGCCGACCATCAGCCGCTCCGCATTCATCATGGTGAACATCGCCGCCAGCCCGCGATGCGGCGCCCCGACCAGCCAGCCGACCGCACCGTCATAATTCATGACGCAGGTGGGCTGCGCATGGATGCCCATCTTCTTTTCCAGCGCGCCCACCGACATGCCGTTGCGCAGGCTATATTCGCCATCCTCGCCGCGCAGAAATTTGGGCACCAGGAACAGGCTGATCCCCTTCACCCCCGGCGGCGCGTCGGGCAGGCGGGCCAGCACCAGATGGACGATATTGCCCCCGAAATCATGGTCGCCGGACGAAATGAAGATCTTCTGCCCGGTGACGGCATAGCTGTCGTCCCCGCGCGGCTCGGCCTTGGTCTTGAGCAGGGCCAGGTCCGTGCCTGCGCCGCTTTCGGTCAGCGCCATCGCGCCGGTCCATTCGCCGCGCACCATCGGCGGCAGCCATTCGGCCTTCAGCGCCTCGCTGCCATGGGCGACGATCGCTTCGCAGGCGCCGCGGGTCAGGCCGGGGAACAGGCCGAAGCTCAGATTGCTGGCCGACAGCATCTCGTCCAGCCAGAGTTGCAGGATGAAGGGCAAGCCCTGCCCGCCATGCGCAGGATCGGCCGACAGCCCGGCCCAGCCCGCTTCGGCAAAGGCGCGATAGGCATCGGCAAAGCCCGGCGGCGTGCGCACCGCGCCATCGACAAGCCGGCTGCCCTGTTCATCGCCCTCGCGATTGAGCGGCTGGATCTGCTCGGCACATAAACGCCCCGCCTCCTCCAACACCGTCAGCGCCAGCTCGGCATCGACCTCCTGCCCCATCTCCGCCATGGCGGCGTCGAAGCCGAGCAGCTCGGTCAGAAGAAAGCGGTAATCCTCGATCGGCGGCGTATAAGATTGCATGATGGGGCAAGTCCTCTCCTGGTGCGGCGCCCGCTATACCAAACATCTGTTACAGTCGCAACGGCAACGGACAGGCGGGGCGAACATCCTATTTTGGCCTGACCGATTTTGTCCGCTTTGACCGCAGATTATGGCCGCAACTCAAAGGTTCGGGAAAAACGATAAGGCCGATTGAGTGTAGCACCCCTGTTGCGTTTCCTATTGCCAGAGGCGCGACCGGCCGAACCGGATGCGCTCCGCTGTCAGGCGACCACGACTGTGACGCCGGCATCCTCGAACGCCTTGCGATCCTCATCGCTGATGCCGCTGTCCGTCACGAAAATATCGATCAGGTCCACCTCTCCCAAGGAGGAAAGCGACCGGCGACCGATCTTGCTGCTGTCGGCGACCAATATGACCTCATTGGCAGCTTCGATCATCGCCCTCTTGACCGGAATGTCGGAAAAGGACGGGAAGGTCAGCCCCGCCTCGGCCGAAATCGCCCCCGTCGCCAGGAACAGCTTTTGCGCGAACAGCCCCTGAAAATAGGGCGCCGCCGTCTCCCCGCTCACCGACAGGGTCGGCGGCTTGAACAGGCCGCCCGACAGATGGATCTCGAAACTGGGCTTGCCCCCCAGCATCAGCGCCATGTTGATGGCGTTGGTGATGACCGTCAGCCCTTCGCGCCCCTCCAGATTTTTCGCCACCTCGGTGACGGTGGAGCCGGCATCCAGGATGATCGTCTCGCCATCGGCCACCAGCGCCGCCGCCGCCGCGCCGATCCGGCGCTTGGCATCCATATTGACCAGATGATGCAGCGCCAGCGCGGCGACCTGCTGGCTGACCGATTTCAGATAGGCGCCGCCATGTTCGCGAACGACATGCCCCTCCTGCTCCAGCTTCTCCAGATCCTGCCGCACCGTCACTTCGGACACGCCGAACACATCGGCCAGCGTGCGAACCCGCGCGCTGCCTTCCTCCTGCAACCATTCGAGCATCTTCATCCGGCGCATCTCGCCGGACAGCCCATGCTGCTGGTCCTTCACGCCCATCTATCGCCTCACTGGTGCACGTCCCTATTGCCGCCCGTCTAGCACGACCTTGGCGATGATCGCCACGCCCTTGACCGGCGGCGCTCCCCCATCAGAAGGTCGCGCGCAGCCCGACATAGAATTGCCGCCCGTTCAGCCGGTAATTGACCCAGCGCTCTGCCACCGAGTCCGTATATTGGACATCGGCCTGGTTGGTCAGGTTGATGCCGTCGATGCTGAAGGTGATATTGTCCGTAATGTCGTAGGAGATCGACGCATCGACATAGGTGGCCGATTTCGTGCCGGCGACATCCTGATTGAAGGCTGCGGGAACCCCCGTCAGGAACTTGCCGCGATAATTGGCGGACACCCGCGCCTGAAACGCATCCTTCTCATAATAGAGCGTCCCGTTCAGCGCATGTTTGGAAAGGTTGAGGAGCGTCGCCGTCACCAGCGACCCGCCGGCGCGATAATCAATATCGGAGTCCACGAACGTATAGTTGGCCAGCACGCCGAACCCGTCGAACGGCGCGGGCAGGAATGTGAACTGCTGCTGGAAACTCAGCTCCACTCCCTTGAGCGGACCGCCCGGCGTATTCACGACGCGGGTGATGACGAAGTCGGTATCGGGCGTCACATTGGTGCCCGCCAGCAACTCCACCGGCAGCCCCGTGGTGGAATAGGGCGCGGTGATCGTGTCGGACTGGATATAGCTGCTGATATCCTTGTAGAAACCGCCGATCGACAGGATGGAGCCGCGCCCCGGATACCATTCGACCGACAGGTCGACATTGTCCGACTTGAACGGCTTGAGGAAGGCATTGCCGGTCGACACGGTCCGCGACCCGCCCGAGACGTTGACCGTGGTGGCACCCGCCAGATTACCGAGCGGCGGCCGCGACATCGTCTTGGCGGCGGCGAAGCGCAGCACCACATCCTCCGCCGGCTCCAGCACGAGATTGAGCGAGGGCAGGAAATTGCGGTAGGTGCGCTCGACCTGCGTCGGCACGACCCCGCTCGGCTCGACGCTGACGGGCACCGTCGTCAGGAAGTCGGACTCCTGCCGGGTAATCACATAGCGCCCGCCGACATTGCCGCGCAGCCGCATCCCGCCGATATCGGTGTCGAACGACGCCATGCCATAGAAGGACCAGTCCTTTTCCGTGACCGCCCGATTATCGCCCCGTGCCGCCGACACCGTGTCGGACAGCTGCGTCCGGCCGCTATTGCCGAAGATATTATAGGCTGTGTCGAATGCTGCGATATTGGGCGCGACCCAGCATTTGCTGTTGCCAGCGGGCATGGAGAACTGCTCGAACCCGCAGAAACTCTGGGTGAGCGATCCGATGTCATAGCCCGCCGGAATGGCCGGGAAGTCCGCTTCGCCCAGCGCATAGCGCAAGGTGCGGGAGGCGAAGGCATATTTCTTATATTCCGCCCCGCCCGTCAGTGTCAGGGCGTCGCTCAGCTCATAGGCCAGATTGGCGCGGAAGGTGGTGTTGCGGTTCCTTATATAATTGGGACGCAACCGGATTTCCGGCCCGGTCGCTCCGGTCCCGCCGGGCTGGGTGACACGCGGTCCGAAATACCAGCTCGCGGGATCGGTGACGTCGATGCCCCAGTTGATCGCCGGTGCATATTGCCCCATCGGACGGAGATCATAAGAGAAATTATCGACGTTGAAGGAGTCGATTTGGGTCGACAGATCCATGAAATTATCAAAGTCGGACCGGGAATGCCCCACCAGCCCGGACAGCGTCATCCGGTCGCCAATCTTCTGTTCTAAGTTGAGCGTCGCCTGGACGAACTCCGTCGTATAATTATCGCGATTATGTTCCGACCGCAGATCGACATTATCAAACAGGCCGTAAACCAGCGAATTGCTGCCATCGATCACCCCGTCCCGCACGATCGTCTCAGGCTTGCCGCCCTGGGAAGCGGCCCGGCTGAAACCGATCGGTTCCAGCGCCCAATCGTCCCGCTTCACATCGAATTTGGAATAGAGCAGGTCCAGCGTGACATTGGTGTCATCGCCGGGCTTCCACTGGAGGCTGCCGGTCAGGCCGAACCGCTCGGTCCTGCCGACACCCTGCACATAGCGCGGGAAGCGCGGATTGTAGACATCTGGATTTTGTAACGCATCATAGACCGGGCCATTGGTGGTCGGGCAATTGGCGGGACTGCAAAAGCCGCCATCGCCGATCCCCTGATTCCAGTCGCCCGAATTGCTCTGCTGGAAATTGCCCGACTGGCGCGAATAGGCGCCAGAGATCAGGAAGCCCAGCGTTCCAGCGTCATTCTGCGTCGCAAACACCGCCGCCAGTCGCGGATCGACCTTCTTCGCCTGGTCATTATAGCCGCCCTGCGCTGATAGCGTAAGCACCGTTTCCTTGAAGTTCAGCGGCCGCGACGTGGTCAGATCCACCGTCGCGCCAAGCGATCCTTCGGGCAAATCCGCCGAAGCGGTCTTCCGCACGTCGATCTGACTGAACAGTTCCGAAGCGAAGACATTGAAGTCGAAGCCGCGCGACCGGTTGGCGCCATTATAGCCGTCGGTCGTCGCCTGACTTTCCATGCCGTTGATGCGGGTCGCCGTGAAGTCGCCGCCCAAGCCGCGCACGGAAATGGAGCGCCCCTGCCCCTGATCGCGGGAGATGGCGATGCCGGGAACACGCTGGATCGACTCGGCTAGATTATTGTCGGGAAACTTCGCGATGTCCTCGGCAACGATGGAATCGACGACGCCCGAACTTTGCCGTTTGAGATCGAGTGCGCGTTCCAGGCTGCCGCGAAAGCCGGTGACGACGATGTCGGCCGGGGCGGAACTCTCCGCCCCAAGGCTTGCCCCCGTCTGCGCCTGCGCCTGCGCCGCCTGCAAACAAGCCATGGATACCGTTGTCATCAGCAGCAGGCGCGCGACCACGCCCCCGATCTCGCAGCGACGATTGGCGTGCATCACCCTACTCCTAAATAGCAGATTTATTACGGTTATTTCCGTTTTCTGCTTAAGGCGAAGCATATCAAAGGCAAGAGCAATTCCGCAGTGGATCCGGTACTAGGCATTTCCCGCAGCCTAGCGCTCGCCCGATCGCCTCATTTTCCGCATTTTTGTGCAGCTCCGATCCCGACGCATAAGGCCAAGAACCGGTATATTTCCGTACAGAAACATAGCAGTTGACGCAGGAGAGTACGCGGCCGTACATCTATTGACACCGGTGTCTGCACCTGAGTCGAAGAAGGCGACGTACAGACGGATCGGCCTGCCCCTCCATTCTCACGGGCATGCGCATCCGCCAGTCCGTTTCGCTCCAGCTTCGGTCAGCAAGCTTCGGCGTCGGTCAAAATAAGAAGCTGAACCAAGCTGGGGAGGATCGACAATGACCTATATTTCACGCCGCCAGAGCGCCGCTCGCCTGATCATCACGTCGAGCATGGCCGCGCTGGCCCTGTCGAGCATGGCAGCCCATGCGCAGACGACGACTGACACAGCGTTGCCGCAACAGGCCGAGGGCGAACAGCCCACCGACATCATCGTCACCGGCTTTCGCCAGTCGCTTCAGGCCGCCCTCAACCTCAAGCGCAATGAGACATCGTCGGTCGATGCCATCGTCGCCGAAGATATCGCCAAATTTCCCGACCAGAATCTGGCGGAGTCGCTTCAGCGTATTCCCGGCATTTCGATCCAGCGTGATGGCGGTGAAGGCCGCGCCATCACCGTGCGCGGGCTTGGTGCGCAATTTACGCGCGTCCGGGTGAACGGGCTGGAGACGATCGCAACCAGTTCCGATGGCGCGTCCGCGAACCGCGACCGCTCCTTCGACTTCAACGTTTTCGCTTCGGAGCTGTTCTCCAGCCTCGTCGTCCACAAGACGGCCGAAGCCAGCCTCGATGAAGGATCGCTGGGCGCGGTGGTCGACCTCAATACCGGCAACCCGCTGGCCGGCAAGTCCGGGCTGACGGCGGTCGCCTCGGTCAGCGGCTCCTATAATGATCTCTCCGACAATGTCGGGCCGCGTGTCGCTGGGCTGCTCAGCTGGAAAAACCCCGCCGGGACTTTCGGCATGTCGGCGTCGGTCGCTTATTCGAAGACCAATACGCTCGAAACCGGCAACAACACCGTGCGCTGGTCGCAATCCTATTTCGATTCCGTCGATGGCACATCCTGCTTCTACTCGGTGCCCGGCGCGACGGGGGGATCGCCGCTCGCCAATGCAGGCGGAAGCTACCGCCCCAGCCCCGCCTGCGATGCCGCCGCGCTTGCCTTTCATCCGCGCATCCCGCGCTATGCCATCGTCCGGCATGACCGCGACCGGTTGGGCCTGACCGGCTCCATTCAGTTCGCGCCGACCGATCGCACCAAGATTTCCATCGACGGGCTTTATTCCCGCTTCAAGGAAGATCGCGAGGAAAAGACGGCCGAAGTGCTGCTGCGTTCGAACGAGCGGCCGATCGATGTCGTCAACCCTGTCTATGACGACAAGGGCAATATGGTGTCGGCGACGCTGAACGACGTCTATGTACGCACCGAACATTATCTGCGCAAATCGGAGACGGAATTCTATCAGGTCGGCGCGACGCTGGAGCAGGAGGTCACCGACCGGTTCAAGTTCACGCTGCGCGGCGGCCTGTCCCGATCGCGCGCCGATATACCCGTCGAAACGACGATCATGTTCGATGACCGCGATGCGCAGGGCTATAGCTATGACTATAGCGATATGGATCATCCGGTGCTCAGCTTTGGCACCAGCGTCACCGACCCCGCCAATTTCCAGCTGTCCGAACTGCGCGATGCGCCGTCCCTGAACAACAACAAGTTCAAGACGGTGCAGCTGGCCACCGAATGGGAAGCGGCCGAAGGCTTCAAGCTGAAGCTGGGTGCGGTATGGCGGCGCTATAATTTCGATCTTCAGGCGCGCAATCGCAACACCCAGGTTTGCGGTGGCGCGGGGCCGGACCGGGTACTGGGCACCGTCACCTGCACCGCGCCGTCAGTGTTCGGCGCCAATGCGGTCTATGGCCTTCCGGTCAGCGCCGACATCACGCAACTGGTGACGCTGCCCGATGCGGGACAGCCGGCCGGCACCACCACCCAATGGCTGATTGCCGATATCGACGCGGCGGCGGCCTATACCAATCTCTACAATATCCCGCTGGTCATCGATCCCGGCAATATGCGCGGCGTGCAGGAAACCACCAAGGGCGCCTATTTTCAGGTGGATGCGACGGGCGATCTGTTCGGCCTGGACTATGCGCTTAATGCCGGCATGCGCTTTGTACGGACGGAGCAATCCTCCTATGGTCTGAACAACGGCGTTCAGGTCGTCGTGGACCGCACCTATGACGACTGGCTCCCCGCCTTCAACATCGCACTGTTCCCGCAGGATGACGTGATCGTGCGCGGCGCGGTCGCCAAGGTGATGACACGCCCCGCGCTGGGTCAGTTGACGCCGGGCGGGTCGGCCTCCGGCTTTGCTCAGTCGGTGAGCTTCGGCAATCCCAACCTCGCCCCCTATCGGGCGACCTCCTTCGACTTGTCGGTCGAATGGTATTTCCGTCCGGAATCGATCTTCTCCGTAGCATTGTTCAAGAAGGATATCGAAAGCTTCCCCATTTCCGACACGCGCACCGGCACCTTCTTCGAAACCGGCCTGCCGCCCTCGGTGCTCAGCCCCTCCGATCCAGCCAGCGTCAATCCCGCGCTGCTGAGCCAGCCGATCTGGCAGATCACCAGCCTGGTCAACGGCACCGGCGCCTCGCTCAAGGGGCTGGAAGTCGCGCTACAGCTGCCCTTCAACTTCCTGCCGGGCATGCTCAGCAATTTCGGTGTGCAGGCAAATGCCACCTTCGTCGACTCCAAGGCCACATATCGCCTGACCGGCGCAGCGACGCAGGCCTGTACGCGCCGCACGCCCACCGCCGCCTGCGCGCTGGTCGGCGTTCCCGCCGACTATGCCTCGTCCCTCTACAACCTCTCCAAGCGCGCCTATAACGCGACCCTCTATTATGATGATGGTCGTTTCAGCACCCGCGCGTCGCTCAGCTATCGCAGCCCGTTCAACGATCAGGGGAGCGGCAACAACAATGTCTTCGAAGGCTATAAGAGCTACACCAATCTCGACGCCTCGATCCGGTACAAGCTGACCGACATGCTGGAATTGTCGGTGCAGGGGACAAACCTGCTCGACACCTACCGCATCCGCTATGTCGATGAGGCGACGCAGCGGGCCTATGAGAATAATCATTTCGGCCGTACCATCCTGTTCGGCGCGCGCTTCTCAATGTAAAGGGGCGGGGCCGGGAGGATGCTGCTCTGGCATCCTTTTGGCCCCTCCTGCCTTACCCGATGGCGCACGGCCATTGCCCCCTGACGGAGAGTGAAATTGTTGGCACGACCTGTTGCGTGGATAGTCGCAGCCCTTGCCTGCCTCAGCATACCGGCGACAGCCCAGCCGCCAAAGCAGCAGATCGAAACGACCATGAAGCGGGCCACGCGCTTCATGGTCGAAAAGGCATCGACCAACGGCGGCTATGTCTGGTCCTACCTGCCCGACATGTCACGCCGCTGGGGGGAGCTGGAGGCGTTTCCCTCCATGATCTGGGTACAGCCACCCGGCACGCCGACCATGGGCCACCTCTTCCTCGATGCCTATCATGCGACCGGCGACACTTATTATTATGAGGCCGCGGAAAAGGCCGCCAATGCGCTGATCGCCATCCAGCTGGAGAGCGGTGGCTGGCATTATTTCGGCAATTTCGCCGGCGATGCCTCGACCCGCCAATGGTATGACATGATCGGCGAAAATGCCTGGCGGCTGGAGGAGTTTCAGCATTACTGGGGCAATGCCACTTTCGACGACGCTGGCACATCGGAAGCGATGCAATTCCTGCTTCGCCTCTATGTCGAAAAACATGATCCCAAATATCTGCCGGCGCTGCAAAAATCGCTGCACTTCGTGCTGGACAGCCAATATCCGATTGGCGGCTGGCCGCAGCGCTTTCCGCTGAAGCATGATTTCAGCCATCATGGTCGCCCCGACTATACCAGCTTCATAACCTTCAACGACGATGTGGCGGGGGAGAATATCCGCTTCCTCATCATGTGCTATGAAGTGCTGGGCGGCGACGCCAAAGTCTATGATGCGATCATCCGGGCGATGAACGTGTTTCTCGTGACCCAGCAGGGCCAGCCGCAGCCGGGCTGGGCGCTGCAATATACGACCGACCTCAAGCCGGCGGGCGCGCGGACCTATGAACCCGAGGCACTTGCCACACCGGCAACCGCATCGAACATCCGCATGCTGCTCTGGTTCTATCGGTTAACGGGCGACAGCAAGTTCATCGCCCGCATACCCGAAGCCATCGACTGGCTGGAGTCGCTCAAGCTTCCGCCGGAACAGCAGGAGGGGCGCAACGCCTATCCGACCTTCGTGGAGATCGGCACCAACAAGCCGCTGTTCCTCCATCGGCGCGGCTCCAACGTGGTCAACGGCGCCTATTATGTCGATCATGATCGAGCGAACACGATCATCCATTATCGCTCCACCCGCGCCATCGACGTCGAAGCGTTGCGCCGCGACTATGAGGAAGTGAAGGCGATGGACCCGGCCGAACTGGTCAAGACATCGCCCCTTCATCCCGGCAATGTCCAGACGCTGCCCCGCTTCGTCGTCGCCGACGGACCGGGCAAGGGTTCGGCCGATAATCTGGTGAAATCGCTGAATGCGCAGGGCTGGTGGCCGGCGCCGCTGACCTGGACCAGCAATCGCTATGCCGGCGACGGGTCAGACGCCCCGGCACCCGGCGATTTTCGATCGACCCAGGTCGGCGATGCGACCGACACCTCGCCCTATTATGATCCCAAGCCGGTCGTCGGCATCTCCACCTCCGTCTATATCGACAATATGAAGACGCTGATCACCGCGCTGCGGGCGCAGCAGGAGCGGCCCTGATGCGGGCGCTGTTGCTGACGGCGGCGCTGGCGCTGATGGGCACGCCGAGCCATGCCGGAGCGCAGCCGGCCGCATCGGCGGATCAGGTCAGTAAGACGCGCCTGTTCGTGCTGACCGATATCGGCGGCGATCCCGACGACAAAATGTCGCTCGTCCGCCTGATGACCTACGCCAACCAGTTCGACATCGAAGGGCTGGTGGCGACGAAGAATAGCGAGGGCGTCTTCCCGCAGCAGATCGAGGCGGTGGTCGATGCCTATGCCAAGGTGCGCGACAATCTGGCGCTGCACGAGCCGGGCTATCCCATGGCGCAGGCGCTTCGCAGCGTCATAGCGCAAAGCGCCGCCGCCGACGGCATAGCCAGTATCGGCAAGGTTGCGCAGGCGCCGGGCGTCGACCTGCTCATCCGTGCCGTCGATCGCGCGGATGCGCGGCCGCTCTGGGTCACTGTCTGGGGCGGGCCGACGCTGTTGGCGGAGGCGCTCTGGAAGGTCCGCAAAACGCGGAGCAAGACGGAACTGGCCCGCTTCGTTTCCAGGCTGCGCGTCTATGCCATTTCCGATCAGGACGATAGCGGCCCCTGGATCCGCCGGGAGTTTCCCACGCTCCATTATATCGTCAATCCGGGCAACACCTTCCACAAATCCACCTGGATCGGCATCAGCGGCGACATGTTTCATGGCCGTTTCGCAGGCGGCGACTATTCCCTGGTCACCAATGAGTGGATCAACCGCAACATCCACAACAAGGGGCCGCTGAGCGCCGAATATCCCAACTGGAAATTCCAGATGGAGGGCGACACGCCATCCTTCCTGTTTCTGGTCGATAATGGCCTCAACGATCCAGAGCATCCCGATTGGGGCAGTTGGGGCGGCCGGTTCGAACTTTATACCCCACCGACGCGCAAATGGTTTCTGGCGCCCGAAACGCGGGCGATCTGGACCGATGCGACGGATGAAGTGCTGGGCCATGACGGGCAGTGGCATGACGACCAATATGCGACCATCTGGCGCTGGCGCGAGGCGTTTCAGAACGACTTTGCCGCGCGGATGGATTGGACCACCCTGCCCTATGCCAAGGCCAATCATCCGCCGGTCGCGCGCCTGGCGACATCCGCCCGCATTCGCGCCAAGCCCGGCGCCCGCGTCGATCTGAGCGCCGTGGGATCATCCGACCCGGACGGGGACGCGCTTTCCTATCGCTGGTTCGTCTATGAGGAAGCGGGCAGCCGCAGCATGTCGAACAACATCACCGGCGTGAAACTGGACGTGCATAATGCCGACCAGCCGCAAGCCTGGCTGACGGTGAAGACCGACCGGGTGGTGCCGCCGGGTACGGGAACAATCCATGTCATCCTGGCCGTAACCGACCATGGCAAGCCGCGCCTCACCCGCTACAAACGCGTCATTATCGACGTGACGCCCTGAACCTCCAGCCTATTTAGCCGAACTCCGCGCGAATGGCCGCGCCCTGCTCGTCGATCAGCGGCGCGCCGGTCGCATGGGCGGGGCGCTTGCCGTCGATCCGCACCGGTGCCCGCGTCATCGTCAGCGATCCTTCTCGTGCGGCAACCGCCTGCAACTGGTCGAGCCGGCGGAAGGCTTCGGAGGCCAGCAAGGCGGGCCAGTCGAGCACCGGCGCGCACCAGACATCCTGCGCCCGCAAATGCGCAAGCCAATAAGCCAGATCGCGCTGCGCGATACGTTCGGCGATGATCGCCTGAAGCCGGTCGCGATCCCGAAATCCGTCGCCATCCAGCACCACGTCCAGCAGGCTCGACACAAGAGGCAAGGGCGTCATCGCCAATGCCAGCCAGCCATCGCTAGCGCGGTAGACACCATAGGGTGCAGCAAGATAGGCATGGGCGTTCCGGCGCTTGGCCCGCGACGGCAGGCGGCCGCCGTCGTTCAGATGGGTGGCCAGCACCTCGAACTGGAAATCCACCATCGCTTCCAGCAGGCTTGTTTCGACATGCCCGCCGCCCCCCTTGATGCCGCGCCGCACCAGTGCCGCCAGCAAGCCTTCGGTCAGGATATGACCCGCCAGCATGTCGGCAATGGACAGGCCGAAGGGCACCGGACCATCGTCGGCGCTGCCGTTCAGCCACATCGCGCCCGACAGCGCCTGCGCCAGCAGATCCTGCCCCGGCCAATCCACCCACGGCCCATCCTCGCCATAACCCGATATGCTGCCGACGATCAGCCGGTCATTATGCGCCCGTAGCGCCTGCGGCCCGATGCCGAGCCGGTCGGCGACGCCCGGCCGGAAATTCTGGATCACCACATCCGCGCGCGCTGCGATCCGGAACAGCAATGCCCGATCCGCAGAGTCGCGATAATCCAGCGCAATGCTTTCCTTGTTCCGGTTGATGGCATGGAACAGGGTAGAATCGCCGCCAATGTCGGTGTCGGTGAGATAAAGGCTGCGGCAGATATCGCCGCCGCCCGGCCGCTCCACCTTGATCACCCGCGCGCCGAGATCGCCGAGGCGCAGCGCGGCCGATGGGCCGGACAGAAACTGCGCCATGTCCAGCACCAACAGGCCGTCCAGAGGCAGATCGTCATTTGCCGTCATGGCTCTCAGAAACTCCGCGCGAACAGCTGGTTGAGCGCAGCGATAGCCGAGGCGCCCGCCTCCCCCGACCGCAGCGCCTGGTTCAGACGGTCGGATGCCTGCTGCTGAAAGGTCATATAGCCGCTGTGGCGCGGTCGGAGCCAGGCATGGTCCAGCGTCGCGCGCGTTGCACGGTAAAAGTCGGCGGTCTGTCGGTTGAGCGCATCATCCTCCCACGCATCGGCATGGCCGGGCTGTCCGCCAGACGGTGCATATAACGTCTTCTGCGCCGCGCCGCCGGCCACCCACTGCGCAAAGGCGGCGGCGGCCTCAGGCTTCGCGCTGCTGGAGGAGACGGCCAGCCCGGTGCCGCCCAGCGCCGAGCCAACAGGGCCGGCCGAGCCAATAATTGGCAGGTCATGAAAGGCGAGGCGCACCGGCCGAAATCCCTCCAGCGCATAGCTGACATAGCCATAGACCAGCGGAACGGCAGCAATAGTCGACTCTTTCTCGCTCATCGCGTCGAGCACCGCGATCGGATCCTGCTCATAGCAGAGCGGATTGACCAGCGCCGCAAGCGCGGCCAGCCGGTCATAGGCCCTGACCGCCTGCGCCGAGAACAGCTCTGGGCCTTCCACATGGAGCGGGACACCCTCCATACCGCAAAGGGTGAAAAGCGACATGAGCGAATGAGGCGCCCGCAACGGCAGCGCCAGCGCGCCACGCCGCGCCAGCGCCTCCAACGCGTCCCAATCGCGCAGCGGCGCGTCGAGCCGGTCCGGCACCCAGGCCTGCACCTGCGTGGCGGCGTCAATCGGCAACGCCCATTGATGCCCCTTCCAATGATAGCTGGGGTAGGACAGCCCGACCGACCCCGCCTCTATGGCGCGCAACGCAGCCGCATCGCACAACTTCTCCAGCGGCATCAGGCATCCCAGGTCGGCGACCTGCCCGACATGCGGATGATCGATGACAATCAGATCATATTGGCGTGCCAGTTCCTCGACCGGGAAGGACTCGAAATCCTGAAGCGACCGGCGATCCCAGATAATCTCCTCGCCCGTTTTCGCCTGCCATTCGCGCGACGCGGCAAGCAGCGGATCGACCCCGCGCGGATGGTCCCATGTCATGCCTCGCATCGCCACTCTCCTTCACTCCGACAAATGAGTTGACTCACCTTAGCCGCCTCCATAGCCTATAAAACATCATATTAAATGACTAATGTTTGGAGAGCGGCATTGCCGGAGATGTTCGACCAGATGCCGCGCTTGCCGCTCGACGGGTTGATCGTCCTCGACTTCAGCCAGTTCCTCGCCGGCCCCTCCGCCGCGTTGCGCCTTGGCGATCTCGGCGCGCGCGTCATCAAGGTGGAGCGGCCCGACGGCGGCGATGCCAGCCGCAACCTCTATCTGGCGGACCTGCCCTTCGATCAGGACAGCGCCCTCTTCCACGCCATCAATCGCGGCAAGCAAAGCCTGACCGCCGACCTCAAGGATGCGGCGGACCGGGAGCGGATCAAGGCGCTGATCACCCGCGCCGATGTGCTGATCCACAATTTCCGCCCCGGTGTTATGGACCGGCTCGGCCTCGGCTGGGACGATGTGCGGGCGCTGAACCCCCGCCTCATTTATGCGGGCGTCAGCGGCTATGGCCCGGATGGCCCCTGGCGCGACCGGCCGGGTCAGGATTTGCTGGTCCAATCGCTGTCCGGCATCGCCTGGCTGTCGGGCGATGGCGATGGCCAGCCTGTTCCCGCCGGCCTGTCGATCACCGACATGACGGCCGGCGCGCATCTGGTGCAAGGCATTCTGGCGCTGCTGGTGCGGCGCGGCGTCAGCGGAGAGGGCGGGCAGGTGGATGTGAGCCTTATGGAAACGGCCATCGACCTTCAGTTCGAGCATCTTGCCGTGTTCCTCAATCGCGGCGGCAGCATGCCGGCGCGCAGCGCCGTTGCCAACGCCAATCTCTATCTGGCCGCGCCCTATGGCGTCTACCGCACGGCCGATGGGCATATCGCCCTCGCCATGGCGCCGATCGACCGGCTGGGCACGCTTATCGGCTGCGATGCGCTGAGCGCCTTCTCCTCCGACCGCTGGTTTGCCGATCGCGACGCGATCAAGGCGCTGTTGCGCGATCATCTGGCGGTTCGATCCACCTCGCACTGGCTCTCCATCCTTGAGCCTGCCGGCATCTGGGCCGCGCCCGTGCTCGACTGGCCGGCACTGATCGCCGAGCCCGGCTTCACCGCGCTCGACCCGGTGCAGCAGATCCGGTCGGTCGATGGCGAGGCGCTCACCCTCACCCGCTGCCCCATCCGCATCGACGGGCATATCCTCAAAAATGATCGCGCCGCCCCCCGGCTTGGCGCCGACACCCCCTCCATCATCTCAGAACTCGCAGGTGCCGCATGATCGTCGAGCAATTTTTCGAAGACTATGAGATCGGGTCGGAGCGGCAGAGTTTCGGTCGCACCATCACCGAAACCGACTTCGTGGTGCATGCCGGCCACACGGGCGACTTCTTCCCGCACCATATGGACGCGCATTGGTGCGCGACGCAGGATTTCGGGCAGCGCATCGCCCATGGCACGATGGTGTTCAGCATCGGCATCGGCCTGACCGCCACGACCATCAATCCGCATGCCATGTCCTATGGCTATGATCGGCTGCGCTTCATTCGTCCGGTGCATATCGGCGACACCATCCGCACCATCACCCGCATCGCCGACAAGCGCGACCATCCCAAGCGCGCCAGCCATGGCGTGGTGACGGAGGCTGTGGATATCCGCAATCAGCGGGACGAGACCGTCCTGGCGTGCGAGCATCTCTATCTGGTGACGCGGCGGGACGCACTGGCCTGATGCGATTGCGCGCGCGCCATGTCCTGACCGGCCTGTCGGTCGCGACCCTGCTGGTCGCAGCCGTGGCGCTTGTCGGCGTGCGGCAGGCGGTGATGGCGCAGCGTCCTACGCCGCCTGCGCAGGCTGCAAACGGTCCGCGCTATGGCCTGTCGACCGTCGGCCTCAGCTACCCCTTCGCCGCTGCCATAGCCAAGGGGTTCAGCGACGCCGCGGCCGGAGCCGGTGCACAGGCGGTCATCCTCGATGCCAAGGGCGACGTGCAGAAACAGGCCAACGACCTGGACGACCTGGTCGCGCAGCGGGTCAAGGGCATCGCCATCATGCCGATCGACAGCGTCGTCGCGCAGGGCTGGGTCGACCGTATCGGGCGCAGCGATATCCCGGTGGCATCGGTCGCCGCCCTGATCGGCGATCCCCGCACCCGCGCGGTGCGCGACGTCTATCCGGGGCTGACCGCGCTCGCCTCACAGGATGAAGTCACCGCCGGCGAGGCCGCCGGCAAGCTGGCGGCGCAGCTGCTCGATAAACGGGTCGAAGCGCGGATCGCCATCATCGAAGGGGCCGCCGGCTATCCCGAAGTGGAACAGCGCGCGCGGGGCTTTCGGCAGGCACTGGACGGGGCGGGCATCCGCTACCGCATCGTCGCGTCGCAGCCCGGCAATTGGTCGCCCGAGGGCGGCGAGGCGGCCTGTCAGAATATCCTGACGGCGCAACCCGCCATCGACCTCTTCTTTGCCGAAGCGGACGATATGGTGATCGGCTGCGCGCGGGCGGTGCGGGCGGCCGGGTCTGACGCGCGGCTGATCGGCGTTGGCGGCTCTCGCCTCGTCATCGCTTCGATCAAGGCGGGCGCAGTGGATGGCACGGTCTGCTTCAAACCCGAAGCACTGGGCGCACTGGCATTCGAAGCGCTGCACCGCGCCGCCAGCCATCCCGCCGCCTCTACGCAGCCCGACGACCGTTTCCTGACCTATCCCATTCCGGCCGTCACCCGCGCCAATGTCGATGCCTGCGTGGGGCAATGGTGATGCCGATCCTGTCGCTGGAGGGGCTGACCAAGACCTTCCCCAATGGCACGCGGGCGCTGAACGGCGTCGATCTGTCGGTCGCGCGCGGCAACGTGCATGGGCTGCTGGGCGCCAATGGCGCGGGCAAGTCGACGCTGATCAAGATTCTGGCCGGGGCGCTGCAACCGAGTGATGGCCGGATCATCTGGGCCGGCAAGCCACGACAGTGGAGCGGCCCGGCGGCCCCACGCACCGCCGGCATCGCCACCATCTACCAGCATGTCCCGCTGGTCCCCACCCTTTCCGCATTGGAGAATATCCTGCTGGATCGGCAAGGCTTCTGGCGTGATGCGGGCGCCGAACGCGCGCAGGCGCGGGATATCGTCGCCAGCTTGGGCGATCCCTTTCGGCTCGACGCGCTGGTCCAGTCGCTCCCTATCGGTCAGCGGCAGATGGTGGCGATCGTCGCCGCGCTGGCCGCCGATGCGCAGTTGATCGTCATGGATGAGCCGACCGCCTCGCTCGCCGGGCATGAGCGGGACAATGTCTATGCCACCATCCGCCGGTTGAAGGCTGAAGGGCGCACCATCCTCTTCATCTCGCATTTCATCGACGAGATCATGGCGCTGACCGACAGCGTGACGGTGCTGCGTGACGGGCGCGCGGTGCTGGAGGCGCGCACCGCCGATCTGGGCGAAAAGGACATTGCCGATGCCATCGCCGGGAAATCGGTTTCGGCCCTGCACCGGGACGGGCGGGAGCGCGTCTTTGGCGCGACCGTGCTGGAGCTGCGCGGCTTGGGCTCGCCGGGCCGGCTCAGTTCTACGAACCTGAGCGTCAGAGCGGGCGAGGTCGTGGGTATTGCCGGCCTGCTGGGATCGGGACGCAGCGAATTGCTGCACGCAATTTTCGGCGCGGACCGCCATGCGGAGGGCGAGGTGCTGCTCGACGGCAAGCCCGTCGCCCGGCGCACCGACGAGGCGGTAGAAGCCGGCCTTGCGCTGGTGCCGGAGGATCGTGCCGCACAGGGCTATGTGCCGCTCCTGTCGTTGGCAGATAATATCGCCCTGGGTGACGATCTGGCCATGCTGCAAGCCCCGGCGCACGAGCGGGCGGAGGCGCAGGCCGCAATTGCGCGGCTGTGCATCAAGGCGCCCGGTCCCGATGCCCTGCCCGCCGAGCTTTCCGGCGGCAACGCGCAGAAAGTCGTGATCGCCAAATGGCTTAAGGATCGCACCCGCCTGCTGATGCTGGACGAGCCGACGGCCGGCATCGACATCGGTGCGCGAACGGAAATCCTGCGGCTGGTGCGCGCGCTTGCCGATGACGGGTTGCCGGTGCTGCTCGTCTCGTCCGAATTTCAGGAGCTGATCGCCGTTTGCGACCGCATCCTCGTGATGCGCGATGGCCGGGTCGTCGATGATGTCGATCCCGCCGCCGTCGACGAAACAGACCTCATCCTCGCCGCCGGCGGAAGCCGCGCGCCATCTATCGAAGGGACTATTTCATGAGGGCCGATTGGCGCCGCATTTTCGGCCTGCGGGAGGCCGGCGTCTATTATGCGCTGCTGCTGCTGGTCGCGATATTGGCGGGAATCGCCGCCAGCCGGGGCCTGCCGCCTTACATCTCGGGGCAGAATCTCGGCAATATCGCCTATCAGGCCTCACTCGTCGGGATCATGGGCGTGGCCATGACGGTGATGCTCATCACCGGCGCCTTCGACCTGTCGGTCGCCTCTGTCGCCGCTCTGGCTGCCGCCGTGCTGATCGCGCTGGCCGGGCAGATCGGTTTTCCCGCCGCCGCCCTCGCCGCGCTCTGCACCGCTGCCGCCATCGGCCTGCTCAACGGTGCCATCGTGCAATTTGTGGGCATCAACGCCTTCATCGTCACATTGGGAACGCTGACCGCCGTGCGCGGGCTGGTGCTGATCCTCACCGACGGGCGATCGCTGATGGTCGAGCGGGCGGATGTGCTGGCGCAGATGCTGGCGTTCGAAAGCTGGCGCGTGCCGCTTTTCTGGCTGCTGCTGGGCGCGGCCATGATCCTGCTGACGCTGGGCGCGGTGCGCCGTCGCCTGATTGCCGCACTTGCCGGGCTGGTGCTGCTGGCCATCGCCCTGCTCGCGGGGCCGGGCGTCAGCGTGGCAGCGCCGGTCCTGTATCTCGCGCTTTTCGCCGCCCTTGTCTGGTTCGTGCTGCGTTTCACCGTCATCGGCCGCCGCGTCTATGCCGTGGGCGGCAATGCGGAGGCGGCGCGCCTCTCTGGCATCAACGTCAAGGCCTATCGGATCGGCGCATTCGTCCTGTCGAGCGTTGCGGCGGGCTTCGCCGGTATCCTCTTCGCCTGCCGGCTGGGCGCCATCAACCCCACGGCGTTGCAGGGCGCCGAGCTGACGGTGATCGCCGCCGCGATCCTCGGCGGAACGTCGCTGTTCGGTGGTGCGGGCAGCGTCATCAAGACCGTGGTCGGCGCGCTGCTGCTCTTCACCCTGACTAACGGGTTCAACATCCTCAATCTGGGCGCCAATTATCAGGGACTGGTCGAAGGACTGGTCGTCATCGCGGCAGCGGCCATCTATACCGTGGGCGCGAATGGCGGCGGCGCCCGCCGCCCCGGCCGCGCCAAGGGAGCATCCGCATGACCAGATCCGTGCTGCGCGTCGCCGTTCGCCGTTTCGGCCCGTTCGAAAGCGCCATCGTCAAGCAGTTCGCCGATTTCCGCGCACTCCATGGCGTGGATGCGGAGATTGAGCCGGTGGCGATGGACCTCAACCCGCTGCACGAAGCGATCATCGGCCAGCGCGGGCTGGCGACGGGCGACTGGGACATCGCCTTCATGGCGACCGACTGGCTGGCCGAAGCGCAGGCGGCGGATCTGTTGGAGGATCTGACGCCGCATATGGAGCGGGCGCCGATCCCCGACTTTCCCGATGCCTGGAGCCCCTCGCTCACCAGCATGCAGCGCTTTGCCGGCGGCTATTGGGGCATGCCCTATCATGACGGGCCTGAGTGCCTGGTCTATCGCAAGGATCTGCTCGAAGAAGCCGGGCTGCCGGTGCCGCACACATGGGACGCGTTCCACGCCACGGCGCGGGCGCTGCACCGACGGGAGGCGGGACGCTATGGCACGGTGCTGGCGCAATTCCCCGACGGCCATAATGGCTTTTACGACTTTTGCATCCACATCTGGTCGCGCGGTGGCGAGCCGTTCGACAGCCATGGCCGCCCCGATTTCACCTCCCCGCAGGCGCATGCCGCGCTCGACTATCTGCGCGCGCTGGCCGGAGATGCCGAGGCGGTGGCACCGGATGCGCGAACACTCGACAGCGTGGCGTCGGGCATGCTCTTCGCGCAGGGCAAGGTGGCTATGATGGCCAACTGGTTCGGCTTCGCCGCCTATGCCGACACGGCCGAGGACAGCCAGGTGCGCGGGCGGGTGGATGTGGCGCCTTTGCCCGCCGGACCGGACGGGCGGAGCGTATCGCTCAACGTCTTCTGGGTGCTGGGCATCGGCGCGGGATCGCGCAACAAGCCGCTCGCCTGGGACTTTCTGCGCCATCTGGCCACCGCGCCGATGGACCGGCTCACCACCATGGAGGGCGCGATCGGTGTGCGCCGATCGACCTGGCAGGATGCGGAGATCAACGCCATGATCCCTTATTATCATCGGCTCGACTGGCTGCACGACCATGCGCGCGAAATGCCGCTGACGCCGCATCTCGCCGCCATCTCCCATGTGGTCGACGACATGCTGGGCGAGGCGATGACAAGTGACGTGCCGACGTCCGACCTGCTCGCCCGGGCGCAGCGGGCGGTGGAGGCGATCGCATGACGCCGCTCCGGCAGAGCTGGGCGATGCCCGCTACCCCCCGTCCCATCGTCATCATCGGCGCGGGCGGCATCGTCAGGGACGCGCATCTCCCCGCCTATCGCAAGGCGGGCTTCCCCGTCGCCGGCCTGTTCGACACCGATCCGGCGCGCGCGCAGGCACTGGCGCAGGAATGGAACGTGCCGCATGTTTTCGCCACGCTTGAGGACGCCGCAGCGGCCGACGCGCTGTTCGACATAGCCGCGCCGCCGGTCGCGCATCAGGCGATCCTAGCCGCACTGCCGGAGGGCGCGGCGGTGCTGCTGCAAAAGCCGATGGGCCTCAACCTGGAGGATGCCAGCGCGATCCGCGCCGTCTGCCGGCAGCGCCGCCTGAACGCCGCCGTCAATTTCCAGCTCCGCTATTCGCCGATGATGCTGGCGGTCGCCGATGCCGTAACGCGCGGTGATCTGGGCGAGCTGGTCGAGATTGAGGTGCATCTGAACCTCGTCACGCCGTGGCATCTTTTTCCGCATCTGAACGACAATGTTCGGGTCGAGGTCGTCTCCCATTCAATCCATTATCTCGATATGATCCGCGCGCTGGCAGGCGACCCGCAGGCCGTGTTCGCACGCAGCTACGGCCATCCCACCAGCCTGCTCGCGGACACGCGGACCAGCGCCATTCTGGATTATGGGCGCACGCTGCGCGTCACCCTGTCGATCAACCATCATCATGATTTCGGCCGGCAGTTTCAGGACGCCGCCTTCCGCGTCGAGGGCACCGACGGCGCCGCGATGGTGAAGCTGGGCCTGCTGCTCGACTATCCGACAGGCGAGGCGGATGCGCTGTGGATTGCCCGCCGGGGCGGTCCCTGGGTGGAGCAGCCGCTCGAAGGTCGCTGGTTTCCCGATGCCTTTATCGGCCCGATGGCCAACCTCCAGCGCTTCGTCGCCGGCGAGGATGACCGGCTCGCCACCCATGTGGAGGATGCCTGGCGCACCATGGCGCTGGTAGAAGCCTGCTATCAATCCAATGCACAGCCCGGCACAATGCTGCCGGAACAATAGGAGAAACTGACGTGATCGACCTGTCGGGCAAGACCGCCCTTGTCACCGCCGCCGCCCATGGCATCGGCCGCGCTTCCGTGCTGGCGCTGGTCGAGGCGGGCGCGCATGTGATCGCCACCGATATCGATGAGGGGGCGCTGGCTGATCTTGCGGGCCAGCAGGTCGAAACGCTGCGCCTCGACGTATTGGACAAGGATGCGATCGCCGCCGCCGCCGAACAGACCGGTCGTGCCGACATTCTCTTCAACTGCGCCGGGGTCGTCCATGGCGGCACGGTGCTCGAAGCGTCGGACGAGGATCTCGATTTCGCCTATGCCCTCAACGTCCGGGCGATGACGCGGATGATCCGCGCCGTGCTGCCCGGCATGATCGCACGGGGCGATGGCGCCATCATCAACATGGCCTCGGTGGCCTCCAGCGTGAAGGGCGTGCCCAACCGCTTCGTCTATGGCGTGACCAAGGCGGCGGTGATCGGCCTGACGAAGGCAGTGGCGGCCGACCATGTCGCGCAAGGCGTCCGCTGCAACGCCATTTGCCCCGGCACTGTCGACACCCCATCGCTCAACGCGCGACTTGCGGCGCAGGGCGATTATGACGCCGCCAAGGCCGCCTTCGTCGCGCGCCAGCCGATCGGCCGTCTGGGCCGGGCGGAAGAGATTGCCGACCTTGTCGTCTATCTGGCGGGCGCGACCTACACCACCGGGCAGATCCACAATATCGATGGCGGATGGTCGATCTGATGCGGCGCTTCGCTCTCTGTCTGCTTGCCTCCTGCGCCCTCGCCCTGCCGGCGAGCGCGGAAAGCTGGGCACCGGCTTTCTATGCGCCCGCCATCGGTTATGAGCCGGCCATCAAGGACGCGCTGGGCCGCCCCTATGACAATGAAACCGTCAGGCAGGAGGTGCGGATCGGGACGACGGGCGCGCGGTTGCGGCTGCGCCTCTCCAACGAACTGACCGATGCGCCGGTCAGCATCGGCGCGGTATCGGTGCTGCGGCTCGGCCCGGACGGGCAGCCGGTGAAGGGCAGCCTGCGGGCGTTGCGCTTTGCCGGGCAGCCGTCGGTCATCATCCCGGCCAATGCGCCGATGCTGACCGACCCGCTGCCTTTCCCGGTCAGGGCCGGTGAGACGCTGGCGGTCAGCGTCCATTATGACGGCAAGGCGCAGGTCGCCGCACACGCGCAGATGGTCGACATCGCCGGGCCGGGCGACTTTACCGGACAGGCACAACTCCCCTCCCCCCGCCGCGTGCGCGCCGGCGGCATCGTCACGGCGGTGGAGGTGGAGAGCGATCGGCGGGCGGTGCTGGTGGCGTTCGGCGACTCCATCACCGAAGGCGCCGGCGCCTCGCCGGGCAAGGGAATGAGCTGGCCCGCGCAGTTGGCGGCACGGCTCGACCAGAGCGCGCAGGGGCGCTGCTGGGCGGTCGCCAATGCCGGGATCAGCGGCAACCGGCTTCTGCATGACGGGCGCGGTCCCAATGCGCTGGCGCGGTTCGACCGTGACATATTGTCGGTGCCGGGCGCGACCCATGTCGTGATCCTCGAAGGGATCAACGATATCGGCAAGGTCAGCGATCCCGCCCGCCAATATCAGCAAGTCTCGGCCGAGCGGATCATCGGCGCCTATCGCCAGCTGCTCGCGCGGGCAAAGGCGCGCGGGCTGCGGGTGATCTTCGGCACGCTCCTCCCCTATGAAGGCGCGGCCTATGCCGATGCGGCGGGCGAGGCGCGGCGGCAGACGGTCAATCGCTGGATCAGGGACAATGTCGCGCAGTTCGACGGCGTGATCGATTTCGACCGCGCCATGCAGGAACCGGGCAAGCCGACGGTCATGCGACTGACCGACCAGATCGGCGATCATCTTCACCCCAATGATGCGGGCTATGCGCGGATGGCGGCGGCGGCCCTGCCGGTCATCCTTGGCCAGAAGGCATGCGGACAATGACAATCGACAAGGACAGCAGAGTGAACCGGCGACATTTTATGGGCGCGGCAGCGGCCGGCATCGGCGCACTGGCGGCGGATAGCGGCATGGCGCGCGCAATGCGCGGCGATCCCATCGCGCCCTATCGCACGCCCTATAAATATCCCAAGCTCGTGCTCGGCGGATCGGGCGTCAAGGGCACGTTCGACGAGAAGCTGGTCGATTGCCCCTTCGTCTTTTCGCATGAAGGGCGGTTCTGCATGACCTATGTCGGCTGGGACGGCGACGGGTATCAGACCGGGCTGGCGGAATCCGACGATCTCATCAGCTGGCGGCGCAAGGGGCTGATCCTCGCGCGCGATCCTGAAGACCCGATCACTCGCTATAATATCGCCTCAGCCTCGATCCTGCGGGAGAATGACCTCCGTTCGCCCGGGCGGCTCATCAAGGTGGATGGACGCTATGTCTGCGCCTGGCATGCCTATCCCGGCGCCGGTTATGAAGCCGGCCCGGCGGTGATCGGCCTCGCCTACAGCCGCGACCTCATGCATTGGGAAAAGACCCCGCCCATCCTCTTCCCCGACGATGGCGCGGCGTGGGAGGAAGGCGGCCTCTACAAACCCTATCTGATGAAGGTCGGGGACACCTATTATCTCTTCTACAACGCCAAGACCAAGGGCGAGCCATGGCATGAGCAGACCGGGCTCGCCACCTCGACCGACCTCAAAAACTGGAAGCGGCATCCGGCAAGCCCGCTGCTGCGCAACGGCGAAAAGGGCGCATCCTGGGATGACCGTTTCGCCAGCGATCCGGTGGTGCTGCGCCATGGCGATCAATGGGCGATGTTCTATTTCGGCCTTGCGAGCGACGGGCGCGCGCGCGACCTGCTGGCGCTGGGCGACAGCCTCACCAGCTTCCGCAAGGTGGATGAGATATTGGTCGATGTCGGTCCGCCCGGATCGGTGGACGAAAAATATGCGCACAAGCCATCGATCATCTACACCGCCGGCGCGCTCTACCATTTCTACTGCGCGGTGAGCGGCAACTGGCCCAATGATGTGCGCGGGATAACGGTGGCGCGCTCCATCCCCTGGTAAGCGGCGCGGGGCGGCGGGCTCCCCTCCCGCACGCTGCGTTTCGGCAGCGGCGGGAGGGCGGCACCCTTATTTCTTCAGCTGGAACAGCGCGACGCCATGCGCGGCGATCCGGCCATCGGCCCAGTCGCCCTGCGCCAGTCTGGCGCCCGGCGGCGGGGTGAGCGGACGCGCTTCCTCGCCATGGTTGATGACGATCATCAGCCGCTTGCCCCCGCCCGTCCGCTCGCTGACCTCCAGATCGGGATGCGCGGCCGGCAGCAGCGGCGCGATCTCCGCTTGGGCGAGCAGCCGGTCGGCCATCTGTTGCATCGCCGCCGGTTCGAGCCAGGCGCCAAGATAGGTGATCCGCCCCTTGCCCAGCTTGCGCGTGACCATCGCCGGCTTGCCGTCCAGCCAGCCGCCCGGCTGCGCGTAGCGGGCGACGATCTCGACGTCCGGGGCATCGGCTTCCAGCGCTTCGGCCCAGATGGACGCCGTGCCGCTGACCGCGCCCGTGACGCTGACCGGCTCGTCCAGCGCATAATATTGCTCGACCCGCGCGCCCAGCAGATCGGCGAGCGGCCCGGGCTGTCGTTGCGGCCAGAGCGCGTTGGCGTCATCCTTCATGCCCGATCGCGCGCCGAGCAGCAGCTGGCCGCCGCCCCGCACATAGGCGGCGAGCCGATCGGCCTGCGCCTGCGTCACGACATTGAGATTGGGCGCGACGATCATTGGATAGGCGGAAAGGTCGGCGTCCGGCGACAGGATATGCACGCCCTGCGCCTTGACGCGGAAAGGGCGGTAGCTGTCGGTAAAGGCCTTGATCGGATCGAAATTTTTATTGTGCCGCTGCAGGTCGATGGCCCAGCGGCTGTCATAGGAAAAGATCATGCCGAGCTTGGCCGCCGGCCTGGTGTCGGCCAGCAACGGTCCGGCGGCGACCAGTTCCTTCGACGTGCGGGCTATTTCGGCATGAATGGGGTTGGGCTGGCCATCCTGCCCCAGCACCGCGCCATGATAGGTTTCCTGCCCATTGGCCGCCGGCCGCCATTGCCAGTAGAGCACCGCATCGGCGCCGTGCGACACGGCCTGCCACGCCATTTCCCGCACCTGCCCCGGATCGAGCGCCCGGTTGACGGGCACCCAGTCGACCCGGCCGGGCTGCGTCTCCATCAGCCAGAAATTGCGCTGCTTATAGCCCCAGACGAGATCATGATTCGCCCCATTGGCGACCCAGTCGGGCCGACCGTCCGGAATATAATTGTCCCAGGAGGCGATATCGAGATCGCGGTGCATCTGGAAATGGTCGAAGCCGCCATTCCAGAACATCGTGTTGGTGGTGATGAAGGCGCGCGGGTCGATCAGCGGGCGGATCGCCTGCACCTGATTCTGGACATAATCGGTCCAGGTGGCGCTGGTGAAATGTTTGAAGTCCAGCAGCAGGCCGGGATTTTGCTGCCCGGTGGCGTGCAGAGGCACCTGGCTGAAATCATTATAATGCTGGCTCCAATATTGGGTGGTCCAGCGTTGGTTGAGCGTGTCGATCGTGCCATAACGCTGCTGGAGAAAGCGGTGCCAGGCGGCAACGGATTCGGCGTCGAAAGAGGGAGGGCCTACTTCATTGTCGATCTGCCACCCCACCACCGCCGGGTCATGACCGTAGCGCTTCGCCATCTCCACCGCGATGCGGCGCGAAAGGTCGCGATAGCGGGCGCTGGCGAAGTTGAAATGACGACGCCCGCCATGGCCGGCGCGGCGGCCATCCTCATCGACGCGCAGCGTATCGGGATAGGCCTGTGTCAGCCAGGCGGGCGGCGCGGCGCTCGGCGTGCCGATGACGACCATGAAGCCGTGACGCTTGGCGGCAGCGATTGCCCGGTCCATCCAGCCAAAGTCGAACTGCCCTTCGCGCGGCTCCATCCGGCTCCAGGCGAATTCGCCGATCCGCACGATGTTGAAGCCCGTCGCTTTCATCATCGCGAGGTCAATGTCCCAGCGCGCTTCGGGCCATTGTTCGGGATACCAGGCGACGCCCATGGCGACGGCGGGCTTGTCCGCGAACTGGGTGGCGCGGAACTGATAGGCAGGGGTCTGCGCGCTGAGGGGCGCGGTAGCCGCTGCCAGTCCGATCAACGACGCCGCCCAAAAGCCCTTCACCATATCCACTCCTCTTGCAATTAGTCATATGATATTGTTAAATCGCATCACAGCGCAAGCCTGCGCATGACGGAAAGAAGAATCGGGGACAGGATGAGCCTGAGGCATAATCACGAGCATGGCGTTTCGCGCCGCGCTTTCATGCAGTGCGCGGCCTGCGCCAGCAGCGCGACCATGGCCATGGGCACATCATCCATGGCCTTCGCCGCCGCGACCGGCGCCGCGGGCAAGGAAGTGCTCAAGGAATTCCCCTATGGCGCGGTCCAGCTGACCGGCGGCATCGTCAAGCAACATTATGATCATATCCACGCCCATTATCTGGCGCTGGACAATGACCGCATCCTGAAGGTCTTTCGCCAGCAGGCGGGGCTGCCCGCCCCCGGCCCGGACATGGGCGGCTGGTATGACAAGGACGGGTTCGTCCCCGGCCTGACCTTCGGCCAATATATGTCGGGCCTCGCGCGCATCGCGGCTACCACCAACGACAAGGCCGCCCATGCCAAGGTGGCGGCGCTGGTGCAGGGCTTTGGCGAGTTCATCACCAAGACCAAGAACCCCTATGCCGGTCCCAAGGCGCAGGATCAGTGGGCGGCCTATACGATGGACAAATATGTCGTGGGGCTGGTCGACGCCTATCGCCTGTCGGGCGTGGAGCAGGCCAAGACGCTGCTGCCGATCACCATCGAAAAATGCCGCCCCTATATTTCGCCCGTGTCGCGCGACCGCATCGGCAAGGTCGATCCGCCCTATGACGAAACCTACGTCCTGTCCGAAAATCTCTTCCATGTGGCGGAGATCACCGGGCAGCAGAAATATCGCGACATGGCGATCCATTATCTGCTGAACAAGGAATGGTTCGATCCGCTGGCGGCGGGGCAGGATGTCCTGCCGTCCAAACACGCCTATAGCCACACCATCGCGCTGAGTTCGGGCGCGCAGGCCTATCTGCATCTGGGCGACGAGAAATATCGCAAGGCGCTGATCAACGCCTGGACCTATATGGAGCCGCAGCGCTTCGCATCGGGTGGCTGGGGGCCGGAGGAGCAGTTTGTCGAACTGCACAAGGGCAAGCTCGCCGCCAGCCTCAAATCGTCCAAGGCGCATTTCGAAACGCCCTGCGGCAGCTTCGCCGACATGAAGCTCGCCCGCTATCTGGTGCGCTTCACCGGCGAGCCGGTCTATGGCGACGGGCTGGAGCGGACGCTCTACAACACGATGCTGGCGACCCGCCTGCCCGACAGCGACGGCGGCTATCCCTATTATTCCAATTATGGCCCGGCCGCCGAGAAGCTTTATTATCATCAGCAATGGCCCTGCTGCTCGGGCACTTTGGTGCAGGGCGTCGCCGATTATGTGCTGAACCTCTATTTCCACGATGACGACGCGCTGGTCGTCAACATGTTTGCCCCTTCGACCGTCAACTGGGATCGCCCCGGCGGCGCGGTGAAGGTGGAGCAGCAGACCGCCTATCCGGCAGAGGACAGCACTCGCCTGACCGTTACCGATCCCGGCAATGGCCGCTTCGCCATGAAGCTGCGCGTGCCCGCCTGGGCCAAGGGCGCGCAACTGCGGGTGAACGGCGCCGCGCAGCCGGTCCAGCCGGGTCAGATGGCAGTGGTCGATCGCCGCTGGAAGGCGGGCGATGTGGTGGAGCTTCAAGTGCCGCAACCGCTGCGGACGCTCAGTATCGACGATCAGAATCCCGATATTGCCGCAGTGATGCGCGGGGCGGTCATGTATGTCGGCCTCAATCCCTGGGAAGGGGTGGAGGCGCAGCCGCTGTCGCTGCCGTCCGGCCTGGCGCCGGTGCCTGGCTCCAGCCTCAACTATGCGATGGAAACGGGCGGTCGGAACCTGGTCTTCGTCCCCTATTTCACCGTGGGGCTTGAGCGCTACAACACCTATTTCAAGATCGCCTGACCATGGGCGAACAGGCCGACCGCGTCCTTGCGGTCTATGAGATAGAGACAGCCTTCCCGCTGGCGCAGGCGGCGGAGACGATGGCGGGCGAACAGTCGACCGGCACCTTCATCCGCGTGCCGGGCGAAACCGACGCCCTGCGGGAAGCGCATGCGGCGCGGGTCGAGGCGCTGGAGGAGTTGGGGGAGGTCGCGACCCCCTCCCTCCCCGGCTCCGGCCTGCCCAAGGGCGGCGGCGACGGCAAGCGGCGGCGGGCGCGGGTGACCTTGTCCTGGCCGGTCGCCAATTTCGGCCTGTCGCTGCCCAACCTGCTGGCGACGATCAACGGCAATCTGTCCGAGCTGAAGGCCTTTTCGGGGCTGCGGCTGGTCGACATGACGCTGCCCCCCGCTTTCCTCAGCCGCTATCAGGGGCCGCAATTCGGCGTTGCCGGCACCCGGCGGCTCGCCGGGGTCGAGGGGCGGCCGATGATCGGCACGATCATCAAGCCCAGCGTCGGCCTGTCGCCGGAGGCCACCGCCGATCAGGTCCGCGCGCTGGTGGCGGCCGGCGTCGACTTCATCAAGGATGACGAATTGCAGGCGGACGGCCCTCATTGTCCGTTCGACGCGCGGATCAGCGCGGTGATGCGGGTCATCAACGACCATGCGGAGCAGACCGGCAAGAAGGTGATGTTCGCCGCCAACCTTACCGGCGAAGTCGATGAGATGCTGGCACGGCACGACCATCTGCTGCGCGAAGGCGGCACCTGCATCATGGCGAGCATGAACAGCATCGGCCTGCCGGCGATGAAGATCCTGCGCGCCCATGCGCAGCTGCCGATCCACGGCCATCGCAATGGCTGGGGCATGTTCGGCCGCTCGCCGGCCATCGGCATGAGCTATATCGCCTATCAGAAATTATGGCGTCTGGCGGGCATCGACCACAGCCATGTCAACGGCATCGACAATAAATTCTGCGAGAGCAATGAGAGCGTGATCGCCTCCGCGCGCGAATGCCTGACGCCGATGTTCCCCGCCCCTCATCCGGGATGCGAGATCATGCCGGTCTTCTCCTCCGGCCAGTCGGCGCGGCAGGTGCCCGCGACCTTTGCGGCGCTGGGATCGACCGATCTCATCTTCGCGGCGGGCGGCGGGATCATGGCGCATCCGGGCGGACCGGGCGCCGGCGTCCGCGCGCTGCGCCAGGCCTGGGATGCGGCGGTGGCCGGGGTCGATCAGGCGGAGGCGGCCAAAGACGCACCTGAATTGCGGGATGCGCTGTCGGCCTTTGCCGGCTGAAACCTCAAGAGCAGGATGAAGCCGTGACGCAGCTGCTTTACGCTTTTTACGGCGATGATTTCACCGGCTCCACC